>CAZSQF010000061.1:0-12557 GCA_964608935.1 uncultured Actinomycetota bacterium
GACCACGAGCGTCGGCATCATGAAGCTGTTGGACCGGATCAACCGCACGGGGGCGACCGTGGTGATGGCGACGCACGACCAGCACATCGTCGACTCGATGCGCCGCCGGGTCATCGAGCTGGAGGACGGCGTCGTGGTCCGCGACCAGTCCCGCGGCGTGTACGGCTACGGCGGCTGACCCGCACCGCCGGCGCACCGCCGGCGGGTTCGACCCGAGAGGGACCGCATGACCGCGCGCTGGCGCTACATCCTCCAGGAGGCCATCAACGGCCTCCGCCGCAACCTCATGATGACGGTGGCCGTGATCCTGTCCGTCACCGTGTCGTTGACGCTGCTCGGCGCGGCGCTGCTGCTGTCGGACCAGGTCGACCTGGCCACCGACGACTGGGTCGGCAAGGTCGAGGTGTCGATCTTCCTGTGTGACGGGCGCACCTGCCCCGAGATCACGCCCGAGCAGCAGGACACCCTCCAGGCCGATCTCGAGGAGCAGCCGGTGGTCGAGGAGGTCTTCTACGAGTCCAAGCAGGAGGCCTACGAGCGGTTCACCGAGCTGTTCCAGGACCAGCCGAACCTCGTCGACTCGGTCGACCCCGACGTCCTGCCGGCGTCGTTTCGGGTCCGGCTCGCCGACCCGCAGCTGTTCCGGGTCATCGCCGACCAGTTCGAGGCCTACCCGGGGGTCGAGGAGATCGTCGACCAGCGCCAGGTGCTCGACCAGTTCCTGCGCTTCACCAACGTCGTGCGTAACGCCGCGCTGATCGTGGCCGCCATCCAGCTGATCGCCGCCGGCGTGCTGATCGCCAACACCATCCGGGTGGCGGCCTTCGCCCGCCGCGAGCAGACCTCGATCATGAAGCTTGTGGGGGCGAGCAACTGGTACATCCGGCTGCCGTTCGTGCTCGAGGGGGTGATCGCCGGGCTGCTCGGCGCGCTGATCTCGTGGGGGCTGCTGTACGCGTCGGTGCCCCGGGTCGCCGGCAACCTGTCGCGCGACATCGAGCTCATGCCGTTCATCGGCGCCGGTCACGTCATCGCGGTCGGCCCCTGGCTGATCGCCGCCGGCGCCGGTATCGCCGCCCTGTCGTCAATCCTCGCGCTGCGACGCTTCCTGGACGTGTAGCGGAGCGCGGCACGGCTGCCGTGCGCCCACGCCGCGGCGACGATCAAGAACCCGCCGCTGACCGTCGATGAGGCGGAGAACTGGCGCTGTCCGCGTGTGTTGTAGTTGTTGCGGATGATGCCTGGTGTTACTGTATGAGGTCGTCTGTCTCCAGATTGTGAGGGTCGCGTGGGGCGTCTGGGTCGTCTGGGTCGCCTCGTGGCCGTGGTGAGCGTCCTCGCGTTGCTGCCGACCGTCGCCGGCGCACAGACCGACCAGCTCCGCGACGAGCTCGCCGACCGCGAGGCCCAGCGCCAAGAGGCCCAGCGAGAGCTCGGCGAGGTCCGAGCCGAGGAGGGCGACGCGCGCGCGCGGCTCGCGGCCGCGGACCGCCAGCTCGACGCCGTCGCGGCCGAGCTCGCAGCGCTGGAGGACGAGCTGGCGGAGGCCGAAGCGGCGCTGGCGGCCGCCCGCGAGCGCTCCGAGCAGGCCCGCGCGAGGCTGCTCGAGGTCACCGAGGCGCTCGAGGACGCCGAGGCCGAGCTGGCGGCCAAGCGTGAGCGGCTCGAGTCCCGCATCCGCGCTGCCTTCATGTACGGCCAGGTGTCGTTCGCCGAGGCGTTCACCGGGGTCAAGGACGTCACCGACTTCGTCAACTCGACCACCTACGTCGGCCACGTCCTGTCGGGGGACAAGGAGCTGGTCGAGTCGGTCGGCGGGCTGGTGGAGGCCGTCGAGTCACAGCGCGCCGAGGCGCAGGAGCTGCGGGCACAGGCGGAGCAGGACGCAGCCGAGGCCGATCGTGCCGCCGCCGAGGTCGAGCGCGCCACCGCGGAGCAGCAGCGGCTGGTCGAGCAGCTGGCCGAGCGACGCGCCGAGCGGGAGGAGGCGCTCCAGGCGCTGGCCCAGGACCGGCGCGCCATCGAGGGACACCTTGCCGGGCTCGAAGCCGAGTCGAACCGCATCCAGTCCCAGCTGGCCGCGATCGCTCGCCAGCAGGCCGAGGAGCGCCGACGCGCCGAGGAGGAGGCCCGCCGCGCCGAGCAGGAACGCCTCGATCGGGAGGCGGCCGAGCGCTGCGAGGCCGCGAAGGCCGAGGCCGAGAGCGACGACGACCCCGCGGTGGTCGAGGCGTGCCAGCCAGCCGAGACGGCTGAGGGCGTCGGGGGCGGCACCTCAGCGGCAGGGTGGACGCGACCGGTCGCGGGGCACGTGACCTCACCGTTCGGGCCGCGGTGGGGTCGGATGCACAACGGCGTCGACCTGGCGGGCGACATCGGGACCACCGTGGTGTCGTCGCAGGGCGGGTTCGTCGTGCACACCACCACCGGCTGCCACCCGAGCTCGTCGTGGGGCTGCGGCGGCGGCTTCGGCAACTACGTCACCGTCGCCCACGACGGCGGGATGGCCACGATCTATGCGCATCTGTCGTCGGTGTCGGTCGGGACCGGCCAGACCGTGTCGGCCGGCCAGAGCCTCGGACAGGTCGGCAACTCGGGCAACAGCTACGGGCCGCACCTGCACTTCGAGACCCGCCTCGAGGGTGTGCCCAAGAACCCGTGCAACCACATCTCCTGCTGATCGGTCGCGACGGCGCGGTTGCCGCCGCCGGTACGCTCGATGGTCATGGCTGCCACCCGCTCCGGTGGTGGGGACGGCACCAAGCTGGTCGTCAGCAACCGCCGCGCCCGCCACGACTACCACCTCGACGATCGGTTCGAGGCCGGCCTCGTGCTCTACGGCACCGAGGTCAAGTCGCTGCGTGACGGCAAGGGTTCGCTGGCCGAGGCGTGGGTCAAGATCGACGACAACGGCGAGGCCTGGCTGATGCAGGCCCACATCGCCGAGTACGCGTTCGGCAACCGCAACAACCACGACCCGACCCGGCCGCGCAAGCTGCTGCTGCACCGGGCCGAGCTCGAGCGGCTCGGGCACGCCGTCGGCGCGAAGGGCGTCACGCTGGTGCCGCTGCGGTTGTACTTCCGTGACGGGCTCGCCAAGCTCGAGTTCGCCGTCGGTCGGGGCAAGAACGTCGCGGACAAGCGCCACGACATGGCCAAGCGCGACGCCCAGCGCGAGATGGACCGCGCCCTCAAGCACCAACGCCAGGGACGCTGATCCGCCCTTGCCCAGTGCGGACCAGCCGCCGATTGGGTATGCTGTTCGGCCCGGCTCAGCCAGCCCGAGCCGTTGAGAACTGCACAGCGTCGATGCACACCAGCATGGGGCTGACACGGTCTCGACCGTGGTCAGGCCGTTGCCAAGGGAGCGTGCCGAGGGTGCTCGCGTGACCTCGACAAAACACGCGGGAACCTATATATGCCAACGATGAGCTGGCTCTCGCGGCGTAACACGCCGTGACGATCCGCCCCTGACGCCTCGTAGGGGGACCGGATCGACATCACGAGGCTCCACCCCGGGACTTCGACCGTCGAGCGTCCGGGGGAAACCGGAGACGGTGTGGACGTGGAGGCTGTCTGGCCCTGGAGCACCACGTCCGAGATGATCCAGGACCTACGCACGTAGAGCCCCGAGCAGCGGGACCGCGGGACCCGGGTTCGACTCCCGGCAGCTCCACTCACCTCTTTTCAAGCCCGTGTGATGATCTGCACCGTCGGGACGGCCACCAAGGGCCACCCGGCGCGGATGGGCGGCCGGCCGTGACGCCACCAAGGGCGAGCGGTACGGGTCCTGTCCTCGCAGCATCGCACGACCCCCGTGCATCGACGCGTGCACACCGAGACCCCGCTCATCCGTGAGCGGGGTCGTCGTGTGTCCGGGGTCGATTCTGCGTGCGTGCCCGACCGGGACGGCTCAACCCAGCAGGTGCTCGAATCCGATGGCGGCCGCCATGCCGATCAGGATCGTGGCGAGCACGCTGCGGGTCCAGACCGCCACGACGAGGGCGACCAGCCCCGCCAGTGCCCGTGGCCCGAGGGGCGTGAAGACGCCCTCCGCCCGCAGCACCGCGGGGGCCACGAGCGCGGCGAGCACCGCCGGCGGGATCAGGCGCAAGGGTGTGCGCAGCCGCTCGGGCACGGCGGCCACACGGTCGGCCACCGCCAGGAAGGAGGCGCGGATGGCGTAGGTGCCCAGCCCCGCAGCGACGATGGTCACCCATGCGGCGGTGACGCGGCTCACGACGCGGTCCTCGTGGCGGCGACCCAGCCCACCAGGATCCCCGTGACCGCGGCCAGCGGCATCCCGGCGTTGGCGGGCAAGGGGGCGGCGACGGTGGCCACGGCGGCGGCGGTGATGGCGGCCACGAGCGCTGGGCGGTCGGTGACGGTCGGGACGAGCAGCGACAGGAAGGCCAGCGGCACCGCGAAGCCGAGGGGAATGGCGTCGGTCATCGCGCCGCCGAGCAGCACGCCGAGGACCGTGGTGGTCTGCCACACCACCCACAGGGGCAGCGCCGAGCCGGCGTAGAACCACCAGCGGTCGACGGGGGCGGCGTCGGGGTGGTGGAAGCGGACGAGGCTCACCGCATAGGTCTGGTCGGTGAGCCAGTAGGACCCGACCAGACGCCGGGCCCGGGACAGGTGAGCGAGCTCGGGGGCGAGCGAGGCGCTGTACATCAGCATCCGCAGGTTGATGATCAGCGCCGTGAGGATCGCCACGACCACCGGGGCGTCACGGCCGATGAGGTCTAGCGCCGCGAGCTGGGACGCACCGGCGAGCACGATCACCGAGAACCCGACCGCCTCGGGCAGCCCGAGCCCGGCATCGGTGGCGGCCACCCCGGCGATGAGGCCGAAGGGGGCCATCCCGACCGTGATCGGAGCCATGGCCTGGGCACCGGCGCGCAGACTCGCGGCCGGTGGGAGGGCGTCGTGGTCGGCGGACATCGCCTCGCTGCGGTGGGGAAACGGGCGGGGACGCTAGTACAGCGCCGCGGGAGCAGTGACCTTCGTCGCGCCGGGACGCGGCGCAGGTAGCGTTGGCGCTCCGAGTCCGAGCGGAGTCGACCTGCCGACGAGCCACGAGGTCCGCGGATGGGCACGGCTCGTGGCCAGCGTGGCCGATCGGGTCGTGGCCGGCACGGTCCAGGACATGCACCGGGCGATCAGCGATGGGGCGTACCGCTGGGTCGGGCCGGTCGGGCGCCCGGTCCAGCGGACCAGCGACGTGGTCACCGCCCACATCTACGCGGTGGTGCGGGCGTCCCTTCGCGGCGCCGGCGCGATCGGTGTCGCCGTGGCGGATCGGTTCGGGACTCCCGGCGACCTGCCCTCGCCGCCCGCGTTGAAGGCCCGGGCGATCGCCCACGCCGTGGCCGGCGAGGAGCTGCTCGCGCTCGCCCCGGAGCTCGACCTCGACGTCACGGTCCGTCACGGGGGCCGGCCGGTCGAGGTCCGGACCGCCGCTCTGCGCAGCGCCTATCCCGACGCTTGTGGCCGGGTGGTGGTGTTCGTCCACGGACTCGCCGACACGGAGGCGGTCTGGTCGGCCCCTCCACGGACGGGGACCGCGCTCCGGGACGTGGCGTCCGAGGTCGGGGCGACTCCCGTGCTGGTCCGCTACGGGACCGGTCGGTCGATCGGCCGCAACGGTGCCGACCTCGCGGAGCTCCTCGAGGCGCTGGCCACCGCATGGCCGGTGCCGATCACGCGGCTGATCGTGGTGGGGCATTCGATGGGTGGGTTGCTGACCCGTGCCGCCGTGGCGACGGCGCAGGAGCGCGGCCATGGCTGGCCGGCGCTCCTGACCGACGTCGTCTACCTCGCCACCCCCCACCTCGGGTCGTGGCTCGAGAAGGTCGCCAACACGACCAGCTGGGCGCTGCGCCGCAGCCGCCGCTCCGCCCCCCTCGGAGGGCTGCTCGATGCGCGGTCGCGGGGGGTCAAGGACCTGCGGTTCGGCACGCTGGTCGAGGACGGCTGGGGCCGGACCCCGATCGACGATCTGCTCACCGGCCTGGTCCCGGACCAGCCGTGGCTCGAGGGGGTCACCCACCACCTGGTCGTCGGACGGCTCCGGCCGGGGGAGCGGCATCCGCTGAACGCCGTGCTGGGCGACGGCCTGGTCCGGTCGGCTTCGGCCGTCGGCTCGGGTCGTCGCCGGCGGATCGGTGGGTGCGCGCGGGTCGTGGTCACCCCCGTCGGCGCGAGCCACTCGCGACTGATCCGTCACCCCGAGGTGGCGGCGCTGCTGCTCGCCGTGCTCGACCGCCACGACGAGGAGGTCGCCGCCGTCCGACGGCCGTCTTGACCCGGGCCGAGCGAGCGACAACAGTCGGGCACGACCCAACCAGGGAGGACCCGTCATGGCAGAGAGCGTGTACAAGGTCATCGAGCTGGTCGGCACCAGCACCGAGTCGTGGGAGAAGGCCGCAGCGGCCGCCGTCAACCGTGCCGGCCAGTCGGTGCGCAACCTGCGCGTCGCCGAGATCGCCGAGCTCGACATGACCCTCGAGGACGGCGCCGTCTCGGCCTACCGCGCCAAGGTCAAGGTGTCGTTCAAGTACGAGGGCGAGTAGCCCGACCCGCACGCGGCCTCGGGCGCGTCCGAGCCCGGAGCTCGTCGAGCAGGTCGACCGGCGTGCCTACTCGAGGGCGTCGGGCATCTCGGCCTTGCGTCGCTCGACGTAGTCGCGCAGCTCCGCGTCGATCGCGTCGTCGATGGGCGGCGGCTCGTACTCCGCCAGCTTCTGCTTCCACAGCGCGTTGGCGCGCTGGGCGGCGGTCAGGGAGCCCTCCTCCTCCCACTGCTCGTAGCTCGAGTTGTCGGCCACCTCCGAGCGGTAGAAGGCGGTCTCGAAGTTGGCGAGGGTGTGGGCGGTCCCGAGGAAGTGCTCGCCGGGTCCGGTCTCGCGGATCGCGTCGAGCGCCTGGCCGTTGTCGGACAGGTCGAGGCCCTTGGCGAACACCTCCATCATGCCGAGCTGGTCGGCGTCCATTATCAGCTTCTCGTAGCTCATCGCGAGCCCGCCCTCGAGCCATCCGGCGGCGTGGAGCACGAAGTTGACGCCGGCCAGCATGGTCGGGATGAGCGTGTTGGCGCTCTCGTAGGCCGCCTGTGGGTCGGGCGCCTTGGCGGCGGTCAGCGACCCGCCCGACCGGAACGGCACGCCGAGCCGGCGCGCGAGCGCTGCGACCGTGTAGAGCACCAGCGCCGGCTCGGGCGTCCCGAACGTCGGCGCTCCCGTCTGCATCGACATCGAGGACGCGAACGACCCGAACACCACCGGCGCGCCGGGCTTGACCAGCTGCACGAACGTCATGCCGGCCAGGGCCTCGGCCAGCGTCTGGGCGGCGACGCCGGCGGCGGTCACCGGCGCCATCGCCCCGGCCAGGATGAACGGGGTGATGATGCAGGCCTGGTCGTTCTCGGCGTACACCTGCGCGGCGGCGAGCATCGACGCGTCCCACGCCAGCGGCGACGACGCGTTGATCAGGCTCGTCATCACGGTGCGACCGGCGAGGTCGCCACCGAACCCGATGCGGGCCATCTCGACCGAGTCCTCGGCGCGCTCGCCGGCGGTGACCGACCCCATGAACGGCTTGTCGCTGTAGCGCAGGTGCGCGTAGACCATGTCGAGGTGGCGCTTGTTCACGGCGACGTCGACCGGCTCGCACACCGTGCCGCCCGACAGGTGCAGCGCCGGCGTCACGTAGGCCAGCTTGACCACGTTCTGGAAGTCCTCGAGCGTCGCGTACCGACGGCCGTGGTCGAGGTCGGTCACGAACGGCATCCCGTAGGCCGGCACGAACACCGTCGCGTCGCCGCCGACCTGCACGCTGCGCTCCGGGTTGCGGGCGTGCTGGGTGTAGGTGGTGGGTGCGTTGTCGGTCACGATCTGGCGGCACAGGCCGCGGGGGAAGCGCACCCGCTCGCCGTCCACGTCCGCGCCGGCGTCGGCGAACAGCCGCAGCGCCTCCGGGTAGCCACGGAACTCGATGCCGATCTCCTCGAGGATCGTGTCGGCGTTGTGCTCGAGCAGCTCGAGTCCCTCCTCGCTGACGATCTCGTACGGCGCGAGCGTGCGGGTAATGAAGGGGTCGTGCGCCGGAGCGGCGGCCGCTCGGGCGGCTCGACGGCCGGCGCGCCCGCCGGAGCGGCGGCCGCGGGCTGGCTCGTGTTCCTCGGTCATGGTGCTCCCTCGAGGTCAGGCGGTTCGCGGGGTGTCGTCGGGGGTCTTCGACGCCGGCCGCCGGCGCCGGCGACCGCCTTCGGCCGCGGTCGCGGTCCGCAACGGCAGGTCGACGACCTCGGCGAGGTTGGGGGTTGCCGCCGTGAGGTGGGGGAAGGCGAGCGCGGCGACGAACAGCTCCTGGAAGCGCGGCTCGGTGGCGGTCTCGATCTTGTTGACCTGTCGCACCACCGTCTCCATCTCGTGGCGCTGTGCGCCGGACAACAGGGCGCGAACCGCGCCGGAGCCGGCGGCGTTGCCGACCGACCGGACCGCGTCCAGTGGGCAGTCGGGGATGAGGCCGAGCACCATCGCGTGGAGGGGGTCGATGTGGGCGCCGAACGCGCCGGCGAGGCGGACGTCGTCGATCTGGTCGAACCCCGCGTGCTCGAGCAGCAGCTCGATGCCGGCCCGCAGCGCCGCCTTGGCGAGCTGGACCGCGCGGACGTCGTTCTGCGTGATGCGCAGCTGCGAGGTCGCGCCGGAGCCCGCCTCGACGGGCTGGCCGCGGTGCACGATGTAGGCGAACGTGCGGCCGTCGGCGACCACCCGGTCGCTCCGTTCGGCGAGCTCGGGACGGATCACGCCCTGCTGGTCGATCACGCCGGCGAGGAACATCTCGGCGATGACCTCGATGATGCCCGAGCCGCAGATGCCGCTGATCCCGGTGCGCCGGGTGCCGGCGTCGAACCCGGGCTCGTCGGACCACTCGTCGCAGCCGATGACCTTGTAGCGCGGCTCGAGGGTGGCCCGGTCGATGCGGACGCGCTCGATGGCGCCGGCGGTGGCCCGCTGCCCGCTCGACAGCTGGGCCCCCTCGAACGCCGGGCCGGTGGGGCTCGACGCGGCGTACAGCCCGTCCCGGTTGCCGAGCACGATCTCGGCGTTGGTGCCGACGTCGACGAGCAGCTGCACCGCCTCGCCGCGGTGGGGTCCCTCGGCCAGGATCGCCGCGGCCGTGTCCGCGCCGACGTGGCCCGCGATGCAGGGCGCGACGTACACGCGTGCCGACGGGCAGGTGATGCCGATCTTCGGGGCACGGACCTCGACCGCGTCGCTCGTCGCCAGCACGAACGGTGCCTGGCCGAGCGGGGTCGGGTCCACCCCGAGCACGAGGTGGTGCATGATCGGGTTGCCGACGAGCACGAGGTCGAGCACCTGCGATCGGTCGACGCCGGCCTCGTCGACGAGGTCGGTGACCAGCGTGTCGAGCTCGAACTGCACGGCGGCCGTCAGCGCCGTCGCGCCGCCGGGGTTCATCATGACGTAGGACACCCGGCTCATGAGGTCCTCGCCGAACCGGATCTGGGGATTCATGCGGCCGTTGCTGGCCAGGACCGCCCCGGTGGCCAGGTCGACGAGGTGGCCGGCGATCGTGGTCGAGCCGATGTCGATCGCGACCCCGACCATCTGGTCGACGAAGCCGGGCCACGCCGCGATCAGCGTGTTGCCGCGCAGGGCGACGGTGACGCCGTCCTCGCCGTAGTCGAGGGCGGGGTGGAGCTGGGGGAGGACCTCGAAGATCGGGGTGACGTCGTGGCGGTCCCATACCCGCGCGAGCTCGTGGCGGATCCGGTCGATCGCGCTCCGGCCGAGGTCCTCCTCGGTCTCCGGGGCGACCTCGACGTAGTGGAGGCTGATGAGCGGGTCGATGACCAGGTCCTCGAGCGCCACGCCCTTGCGCACCACCTGCTTGTGGATCTGGCTCGCGGCCGGCACGTCGACCACGACGTCGCCGAGGACGCGCACCGCACAGCCGAGCCGCTGGCCCTCCCCGAGCGGCCGGCGGCCGCGATAGTCGGTCTCGAGCGTCCCCGGCGGGCTGAAGTGGTCGGGGTCGACCTCGACCTGCCACTTGGGGAAGTTGCCGACGCCCGGCACGATCTGGCAGCGGCCGCACAGGCCCTTGCCGCCGCACACCGAGTCGAGGTCGACGCCGAGCTCACGTGCGGCCTCGAGCACGGTGGTGCCCTCCGGCACGCGACCGGACAGCCCCGAGGGGGTGAAGACCACTCGGTGGCCCCCCTGCGCGTCGGTGCGCCCGGTGTCGGCCATGGGTTAGCCGGCGGGTCGCGCGCGTCGCCCACCGCGCCGGCGACCGCTGTCGCCCTCGGCCCCGGGCTCGCGGTTGGCGCGGATCCAGCGCGCGCAGTTCTCGTCGGCCCCGGTGAGCACGTCGGCGGCCATGACGGCGGCCTTCACCTCCGCGTGCATCGGGTTCATGATCGCCGAGGTCATGCCGTGGGAGATGCCCATCGCCAGGAACGCGCCGGTGACGGTGTGGCGGTTGGGCAGCCCGAAGCTGACGTTGGACGCCCCGCAGGTGGTGTTGACCTTGAGCTCCTCGCGCAGGCGCCGGACGAGGTGGAACACCTGCCGGCCGGCGCCCCGCATGGCGCCGATCGGCATCACCAGCGGGTCGACGACGATGTCCGAGTGGGGGATGCCGTGGTCCGCGGCCCGCGTGACGATCTTCTTGGCCACCTCGAAGCGGACGTCGGGGTCCTCGGAGATGCCGGTCTCGTCGTTGGACACCGCCACCACCGCCGCGCCGTGCTTGGCGACCAGCGGCAGCACGCGTTCGAGCACCTCGTCCTCGCCCGTCACCGAGTTGATCAGCGGCTTGCCCTGATACGCGGCGACGCCCGCCTCGAGCGCCTCCACGATCGACGAGTCGATGGACAGGGGAACGTCGGTGATCGACTGCACCAGCTCGATCGCCCGGGCGAGCAGGGCCGGCTCGTCGGCGAGCGGGATGCCGGCGTTGACGTCCAGCATGTGTGCGCCGGCCTCGACCTGCGCCAGGGCATCGGCTTCGACGCGGCTGAAGTCGCCGGCCTTCATCTCCTCGGCCAGCAGCTTGCGGCCGGTCGGGTTGATGCGTTCGCCGATCATGACGAACGGCCGGTCGAAGCCGATCACCACTTCCCGGGTCGCCGAGCTGATCACGGTGTCGGTCATGCTGCTCCTCCGGAATCCGCGCCGGTGCCCGCGGCACCGGGTTCGGCCAGCCCGCCCCGGCGCACCAGGTCGTCCAGCCGTCGCTTGGGGTAGTCCTCGACGAGACGTGCCACCTCGGCGGCCGCAGCCGCGTGCGGGTCACCCTCGAAGGCTCGGGTCTGCCGGCGCCACTCGGCGACGTACGCGTGGGTCTCGGTCTTGCCGGCGACGGTCGCCGCCCGGTCGATCGCGTGCTGGAAGCGCGCCGGCAGCAGCGCCCGCTCGGTCGCGCCGTCGCGCGTGGCGGTGACCTGGGCCGGGATGTCCCGCCAGAAGATCGTCACCAGCGCGGGCGTGCCTCGCGCGGTGCTGCGCCGGGTGCTCCGACCCGTGCGGCCCGCGCCGGCACTCACCCCGCGCCCACCGCGATCGCGTCGCGGCGGGCGAACGCCGCGACGGCTGTGTCGAGGTCGCCATAGCCCGTGGGGCGCACCTCGAAGGCGAGCCCCAGCCTGGCCGCCGCTCGTCGCGCGGCCTCGACGACCTCGACGTCGCCCGACTGGGCGAGATGGACCACCCGCCGGTAGTTGCCGAAGTAGGCACGGGCCAGCTCGGGGTGGCGATCGATGCCGAGCCCCTGGATGACGAGCCGGTCGAAGTGCTTGGCGAGGTAGTCGGTGAGGTAGAAGGTCCCCGGTTCCTCGTCGTGCAGCGCGGCGAACGTGTCGCGGCCCGCGAACAGCTCGTAGCAGTGGGCACCCGGCAGCCGCTCGACCCCCTCCTGTTCGCACACCCGGTCGAGCGCTCCGCCGGTCCCGCAGTCGGCGTAGCCGACCAGGATCCTGTGGTACTGGCCGCGGGCCTCGGCGATGGCGGCCCGCACGGCCTCGGGGATGCGGTCGGGGGTGTTGTGGAACGACGCCGGGAGGCAGGTCACCGACACGTGGTCGAAGCGGTTGATGCGCAGCAGCTCGAACAGCTCGCGGGCCAGCGCCCCGCAGGCGATCACGAGCACCCGGGGCGGGGCCACGGCGGTCACACCCCGACCGAGCGACGCTCGTTCACCAGCCGGGTTGCCGTGTCCGCCGCGACGGCCGCGTCCCGGCAGTAGGCGTCGGCGCCGACGGCCTCGCCGAACTCCTCGTTCAGCGGTGCGCCGCCGACGAGCACGATGTAGTCGTCGCGCACGCCCTTCTGGACGAGGGTGTCGATCACCACCTTCATGTAGGGCATGGTGGTGGTCAGCAGGGCGGACATGCCGAGGATCCCGGGCTTGTGATCGTCGAGCGCGGAGAGGTAGGTGTCCTCGTCGCAGTTGATGCCGATGTCGACCACCTCGAAGCGGTCGCCCTCGAGCATCATCTACACCAGGTTCTTGCCGATGTC
>CAZSQF010000062.1:0-12331 GCA_964608935.1 uncultured Actinomycetota bacterium
CCTACGTGGTCAAGGCCGACGGGCTGGCCGCCGGCAAGGGCGTGCGCATCTGCGAGGAGCTCACCGAGGCCCGCGAGGCGGTGGACGACGCGCTGGTGCGACGCCGGTTCGGCGATGCCGGCGCGAACCTCGTGATCGAGGAGTTCCTGGCCGGGCCCGAACGGAGCGTGTTCGGTGTCTGCGACGGCGAGGAGGTGGTGCTGCTCGCGCCGGCCCAGGACTACAAGCGGGCCCTGGACGGCGACCAGGGACCGAACACGGGCGGGATGGGCGCGTACAGCCCCGTGCCGGGCTTCGGGCTGGCCGACGTCGAGCGGCTGCGCGAGGCGGTGTTCCGGCCCGTGCTGCGCGAGCTGGCCGGCCGCGGCACGCCCTATCGAGGCCTGCTGTACGCGGGCCTGATCGACACCGCCGACGGCGTCAAGGTGCTCGAGTTCAACGCCCGTTTCGGTGACCCCGAGACCCAGGTGATCCTGCCGCGGCTGACGACCGACCTCGGCGAGCTGCTCGTGGCCTCCGCCACCGGGCGCACGGGGGCGGTCGAGGTCGGCTGGGACGACGCGGCGGCGGTGACGGTCGTCCTCGCCTCCGGCGGCTACCCGGGGAGCTACCGCACAGGGGTGCCGATCGCGGGGGTTGCCGACGCCGAGGCGGATGCGGGCGTGACGGTGTTCCACGCCGGTACGGCGCGGGATGACGACGGGCGGCTCGTCACCGCGGGTGGCCGGGTGCTCGGCGTCACGGCGACGGGCTCGACGGTCGCCGACGCCCGCGACCGCGCGTACGCCGCCGTCGAGGCCATCTCGTGGGACGGGCTGCACCGTCGCTCGGACATCGCCGCAGGTGTGCCCGGCTGACGTCGGTTGGCGCCGATGCTCGATTACTGGCATGATGTCGCCAGTAGTCGAGCATAGTCGAGCATCGGGAGCAGGATGGCCTGGATCGCCGGCACGGAGGTCGACCCGGCGGCGGTGGGCCGGCGCGTGCGCCGGCGCCGGCGGGCCGCGGGCCTGAGCCAGGGCGAGCTCGCCGACCGCGCCGGCGTCAGCCGCCAGGCCGTCGGCGCGCTCGAGGCCGGCCGGCACCTGCCGCGGGCGGACGCCGCCCTCGCCCTTGCCGCCGAGCTCGGCACGACCGTCGAGGACCTGCTGGCTCCGGGCACCGGCCACGACACGCCCGTCCACGTCCTCGACGGCGTTCTGCGCGACGGGCAGCCGGTTCGCGCCGCCCGCGTCGCCGACCACACCGTGTGCGTCCCCCTCCCGGCCGTCGCCGACGGCGAGATGTGGGCGACACCCGATGCGGTCGTGCGGCACAGTGGCCTCGACCTGCTCCCCGGAGGCGATCTCGACGGGTTCGTCGTCGCGGGGTGCGACCCGGCCCTCGGCATCGTGGCCGCGCTGGCGCCTGCGCGCGGCCCCGGGCGCGTCCTGCCGGTGCTCGCGTCGTCGGGCGCAGCGCGGCTCGCCCTGACCACGGGCCGCTGCCACGCGGCGATCGTCCACGACACCGCCCCACCCCTGCCGAGGGACACGGACCGGGTCCATCGGCTCACGCTGGCGAGCTGGCGCGTCGGTCTCGCCGCACATCCCGATGCGGGTCGCGCCGTCCCGGATGCCCTGGCCGCGCGGGGCGAGGTCGTCCAGCGCAGCGCCGGCGCCGCCGCGCAGACCGCCTACGAGCGGGCGCTGGACGAGCGTGGTGTCCACCGGCGACCCACCGGACCGCTCGCCAACGGGCACGTCGATGCGGCCCGGCGCGCCGTCGAGACCGGCCGCGCCGCGGTGACGATCGAGCCGGTGGCCCGCAGCCTGGGTCTCGACTTCCGCCCCCTGGAGACCCATGTCGTCGAGGTCTGGATCGAGGCCGCGGCCGTCGACCACCCCGGTGCCCGCGTGCTCGGTGAGGTGCTGGGCTCGGCGCGGCTGCGCGACCGGCTCACGGCCTTCGCCGGCTACGAGCTGGAGGGCGCCGCGTGATGCGTCGTGCGGCGCGGCCGGGCATCGCCACGATGGTCGCCGCCGGTGTCCTCGTGGCCTGCGGGACCGCCCCCGGCGACGCGGACGCCGACCTTCCCTCGGGCGAGCTGGTCGTGTTCGCCGCCACGTCGCTGACCGACGCGATCGACGCGCTGGCCGACGAGTTCACCACGACCCACCCCGCGGTGGCCGTGACGATCAGCCTGGCGGGCAGCCACCAGCTGGCCGGACACATCGTCGACGGGGCGCCGGCCGACGTGTTCCTGTCCGCCGATCGCGCCCGCATGGACCAGGTCGACGCGGCGGGGCGGGTCGAGGGCACCCCCGTCGTCGTGGCGACCAACCGCCTGGCCGTCGCCGTCGAGGCCGGCAACCCGCGCGGGGTGACGGGCCTCGAAGACCTCGCCCGCACCGACCTGCTGGTGGCGCTTGCCGCACCCGAGGTCCCGGCGGGCGCCTACGCCGCGCAGGCGCTCGCGGCTGCCGGCGTCGAGGTCGCGCCGGTGACCCTCGAGGCCGACGTCCGGTCCGTGCTCGCGAAGGTCGAGCTCGGCGAGGTCGATGCCGGGATCGTCTACGAGAGCGACGTCGCCACCAGTGACGGCGTCGACGGCATCGCCGTCCCCAGCGCCGTGGACCCGCGACCCGTGGTGCCAGCCGCCGTCCTCACCGATGCACCCAACCCCGTCGCGGCGAGGGCGTTCCTCGGCCTGCTGACCTCGCAGACGGGGCGCCGCATCCTCGCCGACCACGGGTTCGGGGCGCCGTGACGGCCGTCGAGGCCCCGATGTCCGGCGGGCGGACGGCGCGCCGGCGCTCCAGCCTGCCATGGCCCGTTGCCGCGCTCGCCTGGCTCGGCGTCGCGTTCCTCGCCACCCCGTTCGTGGCCCTTGTCGTCCGTGTGCCCTGGCGGCGGTTCGTGACGATCCTGGCCCAGCCGGAGGTGCTCGAGGCGCTCCGCCTGTCGGTCACGGCCTCCGTCGCGGCGGTGCTGGTCGGCTCGCTGCTGGGGCTACCGCTCGCGTGGCTGTTCGCCCGCAGCGAGTTCCCGGGCAAGCGCGTCGTGCGTGCCGTGTGCGTGCTGCCGATGGTGCTCCCGCCGATCGTGGGAGGGGTCGCGCTGCTGCTCGCCTTCGGCCGCCGCGGAGTGGTCGGCCGGGGGGTCGACGCGGCGACGGGCCTGACGCTGCCGTTCACGACCGTGGGCGTGGTCGTCGCCGCGACGTTCGTCGCGATGCCGTTCCTCGTCGTGGCGGTCGAATCGGGCCTGCGCGGCATCGACCCCGAGCTCGAACGGGCCGCCGCCGCCCTGGGCGCCGGCCGCTGGACGGTGTTCCGGCGGGTGACCCTGCCGCTGGCCGCGCCGGCGGTTCGTGCCGGCATGGCGGTGTGCTGGGCCCGCGCCCTCGGCGAGTTCGGCGCCACCATCACCTTTGCCGGCAACCTGCCGGGTCGGACCCAGACCATGCCGCTCGCGATCTTCCTCCAGCTCGAGACCGACCGCGACGCCGCCATCGTGCTCAGCCTGCTGCTGCTCGGCGTGTCGGTGGCGGTGCTCGTTGCGCTGCGTGAGCGCTACCTCGGCGTCGGCCGGACCGGGTGACCCGGATGCTGCGCCTCGAGGTCGCCGTTCGTCGCGGGCCGCTCGACCTGGCCGTCGACGCCACCGTCCCGGACGGCGAGGTGATGGTCGTCATCGGTCCCAACGGGGCCGGCAAGACCACCCTGCTCGACGCCGTCGCCGGGGGCGTGCCACTGGCATCGGGTCGGATCGAGCTCGGCGGTCGGGTTCTCGACGACGTGGCCGCCGGCATCCACGTCCCGCCCGAGCAGCGCCGCCTCGGGGTCGTCCACCAGCGGGGCCTGCTGTTCCCCCACCTCACCGCACTGGACAACGTCGCGTTCGGGGCACGCGCACGGGGCGTGCCGCCCCGCGAGGCCGCGGCCGCTGCCCGGGCCTGGCTCGGGCGCGTCGGCCTCGCGGCCGAGGCCGGGACCCGACCCGGCCAGCTGTCCGGTGGCCAGGCACAGCGGATCGCGATCGCGCGTGCCCTGGCCAGTGGCCCGGATCTGCTGCTGCTCGACGAGCCGCTGTCGGCGCTCGATGTCTCCACCCGCCAGGAGCTGCGTTCGGAGCTGCGGGGCCACCTCGGCGGCTTTGCCGGACCGACGGTGCTGGTGACCCACGACCCGCTCGAGGCACTCACCCTCGGGGACCGGCTGCTCGTGCTCGAGGACGGCCAGGTGACCCAGATCGGTGCGCCCGCCGACGTCGCCGCGCACCCGCGCAGTCCCTGGGTGGCGCAGCTGGTCGGGCTGAACCTCCTGCGCGGCCGCGCCGACGGGACGACCGTCCGGCTCGAGGCGGCCGAGCTGACGACGGCCACGCCGGCGCAGGGCGAGGTCCACGTCGTGTTCCATCCGCGCGCCGTGGCCCTGCATCGCGAGCCGCCGGCCGGCAGCCCGCGCAACGTCTGGCCCGCCCGGGTGCGTGACCTCGAGGTCCAGGACGGACGCGTGCGGGTGCAGCTCGAGGGGCCGTTCGCGGTGGTCGCCGAGGTCACCCCGGCCGCCGTCGCGGCGCTCGACCTGCATCCGGGAACGGACGTCCACGTGGCGCTCAAGGCCACGGAGGTCGACGTGCACCCGCGGTGAGCGTGCGGTGTGCGACAGTCGGCGTGCACCCGAAAGGTCCGCCCCGCCTCGGGGCGTTGTCGTCACCGACCATCACCTGGCACGACCGATCGAAGGAGCCGGCCGGGATGGAGATCCTCACGATCGAGACGCCGTCGCTCGGGGACCGCAGCTACGTGGCCACCGACGGTGACGTCGCCGCCGTCGTCGATCCCCAGCGCGACATCGACCGTGTGCTGGCGCTCACCGAACCGCGCGGGGTGACGATCACGCACGTCCTCGAGACCCACGTCCACAACGACTACGTCACCGGAGGATTCGAGCTCGCGCGCCGCTCCGGGGCGGCGTACGTCCTGAACGCGGACGAGGAGCTGTTCTTCGACTTCCACGGCATCGCCGACGGCGACGAGCTGCAGGTCGGGCGCCTCACCGTGCGTGCGGTCCTCACCCCCGGGCACACGCCGACCCACCTCGCCTACGTCGTGACGGACGGCGCCGACGCCGCCGTGTTCACCGGCGGCAGCCTGCTCTACGGCACGGTGGGGCGGACCGACCTCGTCTCGCGGGCACTCGCGCCCGAGCTGACCCGCCAGCAGTTCGGCAGCGCGCGACGGCTCGCCACCGAGCTCGACGCCGCCACCACGGTCCTGCCGACCCACGGCTTCGGCAGCTTCTGCTCGTCGGCCGCGGCCGACACCCAGACCAGCGGCGTCGACCCGCAGTACGGCGTCGAGACGTCCACCATCGGCGAGGAGCGCGACGCCAACCTCGCGCTGACGATCACCGACGAGGACGAGTTCGTCGCGACGCTGCTGTCCGGGCTCGACGCGTATCCGCGCTACTACGTGCACATGGGTCCGCGGAACCGGGTGGGACCCGACGGCGTCGACCTCACCCCGCCGGTCGAGGCCGACGCGTCCGAGCTCGAGCGACGCATCCACGTCGGCGAATGGGTGGTGGACCTGCGATCGCGGACCGCGTTCGCCGCCGACCACGTCGTGGGGACGCTCAACGTCGAGGTCGGCGACTCGTTCATCACCTACCTCGCCTGGATCGTCCCGTGGGGGGTGCCCGTCACCCTCGTCGGCGACACCGCGGCCGAGGTGGCCGAGGCACAGCGGCAGATGACGCGCGTCGGCATCGACCGCCCGGCCGCGCAGGCGACCGGTGGCATCGCGGCCTTCGGCGCCGCGCTCGACCGTGGCCGCTACGCGATCGAGGACTTCGACGGCCTGGCCAAGGCGATCGCCGACGGGGACGAGCCGTTCGTGCTCGACGTGCGACGCGACGACGAGCGGCGTGCCGGCGGCGTGGCCGGCTCGCGACACATCCCGATCCACGAGCTGCCGCGCCGGGTCGACGAGCTGCCCAGGGACCGTGCAGTGTGGGTCTACTGCGCGTCGGGCTACCGGGCCTCGTTGGCTGCGTCGCTCGTGGCTCGTGCCGGTGGACGGCCCGTGCTGATCGACGACGAGGACCGCCGCCTGGGCGAGCTCGGCTTCGACCTCACGCACACGTCGTGACGGTCCCCCGGGCGTGATCAGCGCCCCTCGGGGGCACCCGGTGGGTCGGAGAGGTCCGGGGGCAGGCCGACCCAGCGGGAGGTGCCGTCGGCCGTGACCTCGCGCTTCCACACCGGTGTCCGGGCCTTGACCTGCTCGAGCGCGTCACGGCACGCGGCGAAGGCCTCGCGCCGGTGCGGCGCGGCACACACGATCAGGATCGTGTCGTCGCCGACGCCGAGGTCGCCCACCGCGTGCAGCAGCGCGATACCACGTACCTGCGGGTGGTCGCGTGCGATCTCGTCGGCGACGTCGGCCAGCACCTTCTCCGCCATCTCCGGGTAGCTCGTGTACTCGAGCCGCGTGACGTCGTCGAGGTCGGGCGCGTGGTCGCGCACGGACCCGAGAAACACCGCCGTGCCGCCCACCTCCGGTGAGGTGACGGCCGCGACGGCCGCCTCGACACCCAGCGGTGGCGTGCGCAGACCGGTGAGGATCTTCGGCGCCCCGTCCCCCGCGCCGCCTGCCACCGGCGGCAGCAGGGCGATCTCGCGCGTGTCCGCCAACGGTCGGTCGTCGCGCGCGACCTCGAGGTCCACGGCAACGTTGACGCGCTCCAGCATGGGGGCCAGCGACGGGTGGGCCGCCGCCACCGCAGCGCGCAGGTCGGCCACCGTGGCATCGTCGGACAGCTCGACGGTGACACGCGCGGCACCGGCCCGCTCGGTCAGGCCTCCGAACAGCCGTACCTCGACCCGCATGCGCCGTCCATTCCCGCAGCCGCCCGGGGTCGAGGCTACTGAACCCGACGCGGGTCGACGCTGGGTACCGTGACCAGCATGGATGCTCCCACGGACGCCGCGCGGCTCACCGACCAGCTCGGCCGGCCGATCGAGGACCTGCGCGTGTCGGTCACCGACCGCTGCAACCTGCGCTGCCGCTACTGCATGCCCCGCGAGGTCTTCGGCGCCGACTACACCTTCCTCGACCGCGCGGAGCTGCTCAGCTTCGAGGAGCTGGCTCGGGTATGCGCAGTGTTCGCCTCGCTCGGCGTCACCAAGCTCCGGGTCACCGGTGGCGAACCGCTGCTGCGGCGCGACCTGCCCGAGCTGATCGCCCAGCTCACCGCGATCGACGGCATCGCGGACATCGCGCTGACGACCAACGGGATCCTGCTGCCGCAGCTGGCGGGTCGGCTCGCCGACGCCGGGCTGCGCCGCATCACCGTGAGCCTGGATGCCCTCGACGACGACACCTTCCGGGCGGTGGCCGACACCCCGCAGCCGGTGGACGCCGTCCTGGCCGGGATCGACGCCGCGCTGGCCGCCGGCCTCACGCCGGTGAAGGTGAACACCGTGCTCCAGCGGGGGGTCAACGACCATCAGCTCGAACCGCTGGCGGCCTTCGGTCGCGACACCGGTGCCATCGTCCGGTTCATCGAGTTCATGGACGTCGGGACCACCAACGGCTGGAAGCGCGACGGAGTCGTGCCCGCGGCCGAGGTGATCGATCGGCTGGCCGCACGATGGCCGATCGAGCCGGTCGACCCGATCAAGCCGGGGGAGGTCGCCGAGCGCTACCGCTACGCCGACGGCGCCGGCGAGGTCGGGGTGATCGCGTCGGTGACCCGGCCGTTCTGCCGCACCTGTACCCGTGCGCGGCTGTCGGCCGTCGGCGAGCTGTTCACGTGCCTGTTCGCCGCCGAGGGCCACGATCTGCGCGCCCTGGTCCGTGGCGGCGCCTCCGACGCCGAGTTGCGCGACGCCATCGCCGGCGTGTGGCGCGCCCGCACCGACCGGGCGTCCGAGCTGCGTGCCGCGGACGGCCTCACCGGGCCCAGGGTCGAGATGTCCTACATCGGCGGATAGCGCGCTCGGCGACAGGCGCGCGCCGGGCGGCGCTGCCCGCACGTCGTGTCCGGCCGGCCGGCATTTCGCGCGACACGTCGTCGGCGCGGTCCCTAATGTGCCCAGCGGCGCGAGCCGTCGGTCCGTTCGACGTTTCGGCCGGCTCGTGCCCGCGAGTTGCGATCGCTCGGACGCCGGTGACGGTGGGCCGGGCGGGTCGTGAGCACGCGGGAGCCGACGCGACGCCACGTGAGCGTCCGTTGTGCGACTCGGCGTCACGCCGGTCCCCGCTGAGGACGGGCGCCCCCTGCGGGCGCCGTGAGCCAACCGGGAGGGGCACGTGACGCGCGTCGAGATCACCGTTGACGGCACGACCTACCAGGACGACGTCGAACCTCGTCTCCTGCTCGTCCACTATCTGCGTGAGGTGCTCGGCAAGACCGGCACCAACATCGGGTGCGACACCTCCAACTGCGGTGCCTGCACCGTCCACCTCGACGGCCGGTCGGCCAAGAGCTGCACCGTGCTGGCCGTCCAGGCCGACGGCAGCGAGGTCCGCACCGTCGAGGGGCTGGCCGACCCGGCCGCAGACGGCGACCCGACCGCGGGCTGGCACCCGATGCAGCGGGCGTTCCACACCGAGCATGGCCTCCAGTGTGGCTACTGCACGCCCGGGATGATCATGGCGGCGATCGACCTGCTCGAGGACAACCCCGATCCGAGCGATGACGAGGTCCGCCACGGGCTCGAGGGCAACCTCTGCCGCTGCACCGGCTACGTCAACATCGTGAAGGCCGTGCGCAAGGCGGCGGCCGAGATGAGCTCCGAGGGGGTGTCGGCATGAGTGCGACCGAGACCGCCCCGACCACCCACGTGGGCGAGGTGCGTCTGCGCAAGGAGGACGCGCGCCTCGTCACCGGTCAGACCCGCTGGACCGACAACATCGCGCCGGCGGGGGTGCTGCACGTCTCCATCCTCCGCAGCCCGGTGGCGCACGCCCGGCTCACCCGGGTCGACGTGTCGGCAGCGCTCGAGCAGCCGGGCGTCGTCGCCGCGTTCACCGGTGCGGACCTCGCCGACGACTGGGCCGCGCCCCTGCCGTCGGCGTGGCAGGTGACCGAGGACCTCATCGTCCCGCCGCACTTCCCGGTCGCGACGGACGAGGTGCGCTACGTCGGCGATGCGGTGGCGGTCGTCGTCGCACGCGACCGGCACGCCGCAGCCGACGCGCTCGAGCACATCGACGTCGAATACGACCGCCTGCCGGTCGTCACCGACATGGAGGACGCGCTGCGCGACGACGCGCTCGTCCACACCGATGCCGGGACGAACCGCTGCTACGTGTACTCGTACCGCAGTGGCGACGTCGACCGGGTCTTCGACGACGCCGAGGTGGTGGTCGAGCGACGCTACATCCAGCAGCGCCTGCTCCCGACCGCGATCGAGCCGCGGGCGGTCGTGGCCGAACCGGTGGCCGCGACCGGGGAGGTGACGCTGTACTCCTCCACCCAGGTGCCCCATTTCGTTCGCGTCTTCAGCTGCCTCGTGACCGGGATGCCGGAGCAGAACCTGCGCGTGATCGCCCCCGACGTCGGCGGTGGGTTCGGCTCGAAGCTCGACTTCTATGCCGAGGAACCGCTCCTGCTGGTGCTCGCGCGCCGTCTCGGGCGGCCCGTGAAGTGGACCGAGTCGCGAACCGAGAACTATCAGGCGACGATCCACGGGCGTGACCTCATCCAGGACATCGCGATCGCCGCAGGACGTGACGGCACCGTCCGCGGCCTGCGGGTCGACCTCAAGGCCGACATGGGCGCCTACCTCCAGCTGCTCACCCCGAGCATCCCGCTGCTCGGCCGTTACATGTACCCCGGCATCTACAAGTTCGAGGCGCACGAGTTCCGCTGCACGGGCGTGTTCACCAACAAGACGCCGACCGACGCGTACCGGGGCGCGGGCCGGCCCGAGGCGACCTATGCCATCGAACGGATCATGGACGACCTCGCCGCCGAGCTCGGCATGGACGCGCTGGAGCTGCGCCGACGGAACTGGATCGCGCACGACGAGTTCCCCTACACCACCGTGGCGGAGCTGACCTACGACTCCGGGAACTACGAGGCCGCGACGCAGCGCGCGGTCGACCTGCTCGGCTACGACGACCTGCGTCAGGAGCAGCAGGAGCGGCGTGACCGGGGTGACACGGTGCAGATCGGCATCGGGACGTCGACGTACACCGAGATGTGCGGTCTCGCGCCGTCGCGCTGGCTCGGCGAGCAGGGCTACGCCGCCGGCGGCTGGGAGGCCGCGACGGTTCGCGTCACGCCGCTCGGCAAGCTCGAGATCGTCACGGGCACGTCACCCCACGGGCAGGGGCACGTGACGACCTTCAGCCAGATCGCGGCAGAGGCGCTGGGCATCCCCTACGAGGACGTCCACGTCGTCCACGGCGACACCGGACTGGCCCCCTGGGGGCTCGACACCTACGGGTCCCGGTCGCTGGTCGTCGGTGGCATCGCCATCCAGGGGGCGTGCGAGCGCCTCGTGGCCAAGGCGAGGACGATCGCGGCCCATCTGCTCGAGGCCGCCGAGGGCGACATCGAGTTCGCGGACGGGACCTTCCGGGTCCGCGGTTCGCCCGAGGCCGCGAAGTCGATCCAGGAGGTGGCGTTCGCCGCGTTCGGTGCGCACAGCCTGCCCGACGGCGTCGAGCCCAACCTCACCGCCGAGCACGTGTTCGATCCCGAGGTGTTCTCCTACCCGCACGGCACCCACCTGTGCGCCGTGGAGGTGGACACCGACACCGGTGAGGTCCGGATCCGCAGGTACGTGGCGGTCGACGACGTCGGCAAGGTCGTGAACCCGCAGATCGTGGAGGGTCAGGTCCACGGCGGCGTCGCGCAGGGTGTGGCCCAGGCGCTGTTCGAGGAGGCCGTCTACGACGACGACGGCAACCTCGTGACCGGATCGTTGCTCGACTACTTCGTGCCGTCCGCGGCCGACCTGCCCCACTTCGACACCGATCGGACCGAGACGCCGGCGACGACCAACCCGCTCGGCGTGAAGGGTGTCGGCGAGGCCGGCACGATCGCGTCGACGCCGGCGGTGATCAACGCCGTCGTGGACGCGTTGCGCCACCTTGGTGTGGACGACGTCCGCATGCCGGCGTCGCCACAGACCGTGTGGCAGGCGATCCAGGACGCCCGGACGGGCGCAGGACAGGGAGGTGCGGCATGATCCCCGCGACCTTCGACTACGTGCGTGCCGCCTCCGTCGACGAGGCGGTGGACGCGCTCACCGAGCACGGCGACGAGGCCAAGCTCCTCGCCGGCGGGCACAGCCTGCTGCCGCTGATGAAGCTGCGGCTGGCGACGCCCGAGGTGCTGGTCGACATCGGCCGGGTCGATGCCATGAAGGGCGTGGCCCAGGACGGTGACGAGCTGGTCATCGGCGCCGCCACCACACACCACGACGTGATGCACGACCCGCTCGTGCGTGAGCACTGCGGTGTCGTCGCGGACGTCACCGCGATGGTCGGCGACGCACAGGTCCGCCATCGCGGGACCATCGGGGGGGCGGTCGCCCATGGGGACGCCGCCGGTGACCTGCCGGCGGTCCTGCGGGCGCTCGACGCGACCCTGGTGGCCCAGGGGCCGTCGGGACGACGCGAGATCACCGCGTCCGACTTCTTCGTCGACTACCTCACGACCGCGCTCGGCGACGACGAGGTGCTCGTCGAGGTCCGGCTGCCGACGCTGGCCGACGGATGGGGCTGGCACTACGAGAAGTTCAGCCGTGTCGCCCAGGCCTGGGCCACGGTCGGCTCGCTGGCCGTCGTCAAGCGCGCGAACGGGTCGATCGAACAAGCACGGGTCGGGTTGACCAACATGGGCACCGTCCCGGTGCGTGCGAGCGCGACCGAGGCCGCGCTGGCCGGGGCCGGCACCGACGCCATCGCCGACGCCGCCGAGCACGCGGCCGAGGGAACCGACCCGCCGGGTGACCTCAATGCCACCCCCGAATACCGCCAGCACCTGGCGCGCGTCCTGACCAGACGGGCGTTGGAGGCCGCCGCCGGGTGAGCGCCGGACCCACCGATCCCGCGGGGCAGGCCCCGCCCGGACGGCTCCCGGACGGCGTCGAGGGTCCGGCCGACCTGGCCGACCGACTCGGCGAGCACAGCTATCTCGCCGACGAGGGGCTGGCCACGGCGGCCTTCCTCGCGCTCGCGCTGCGCCGCCCGCTGTTCCTCGAGGGCGACGCCGGCGTGGGCAAGACCGCCATCGCCCAGGCGCTGGCCGGGGTCGTGGGCGCGCCCCTGATCCGGCTCCAGTGCTACGAGGGCATCGACGCGTCCCAGGCGCTGTACGACTGG
>CAZSQF010000063.1:0-1663 GCA_964608935.1 uncultured Actinomycetota bacterium
CGCTCTCCACGTCGAGGTCGATGTCGGGCAGCTCGTCGCGGTAGGGGTTCATGAAGCGCTCGAACGCGAGCTCGTTGGCGATCGGATCGACGTCGCTGATCCTGAGCGCGTAGCAGACGAGGCTGCCGGCGGCCGATCCCCGGCAGGCGACCAGCACGCCGAGGTCGCGGACGTCGCAGACGATGTCGGCGACCGCGAGGAACAGGTCGTGCAGCTCGAGCCGATCGATCATCGCGAGCTCGTGTTCGAGCCGGTCGCGGATCGCGCCGGTGATCCGGGGAAAACGGTCGGCGACGCCGGACCAGGCGCGACGGTGCAGCTCCCCCGCCGCCGCGCCCGGCGGCAACCCGGACAGCTGCGGGACGTGCAGCCCCCCGATTCCGAGATCGACCTGGCATGAGGTCGCCAGCTCGTACGCCGCCGCCAGCAGGTCGGGTCGCTCGCGGAAGCGTGCGTGCTGATCCGCGGCGGTGGTGAACCACGCCTCGGCGTTGGTGCGCCCGAGGTGGCGCCGACCGAGCGGGACCTGCTGGCGCACGCACGCGAGCACGTCGGCGACCATCACGTCCTCGGGCACGAGGTAGCGCACGTCGTTGACCGCGACCGGGGTCACCTCCGTCCGCCGGGCGAGGTCGAGGGTCCGTCGGACCCGCACGTCGCCGGGAGCGGTCCGGTGGTTGCGCACCCCCAGCACGACCTGGTGACGACCGAACACCTCGAGCCAGCGGGTCAGCTCGGTCTCGGCGGCATCGGGCCACCCGCGCCCCAGCAGCCGACCGACCGGCGAGTCGGGCCCGAGCACCGCCACCACCCCGTCGCGATCGGCGGCCACCCCGAGGTCGGCCGCGGCGAGGTGCGGGTCGGACCGCGCATGGCCGTGGGCGGCCGTGACCGTCCGGCACAGGTCGCCGTACCCGGCCTGGCTCCGGGCGAGGAAGGTCACCCGCGCCGCATCGTTCTCCAACCATGCGGCGGCGGCGCCGGGCTGGCTCGCCCCGGGAGGGCGGGTGCGGCCGTGACGGGTGAGCTCCCAGCCGGGACGGTCCGGGACGGGGGTCAGCGCCAGGTCCGCGCCGAACACCGGTGTGACCCCTTCGGCCGCACAGCCCCTGGCGAACCGCACTGCGCCGTACAAGCCGTCGCGATCCGTCAGCGCGACGTGGGTCATCCCGGCCGCCGCTGCGGCCGCGGCCAGCTCGTGCGGGCGGATCGCCCCGTCGCGCATCGAGTGGCACGAGCGAACCGCGAGGTGGGCGAATGGCGGCGTGCCCGGCATCAGTCCCAGACCCGGTCGAGCCGCCAGGAGCCCCCGCGCCGTACCAGTTCGTACACCCCACACGAGGGACGTCCGTTGCGCGCCTCGACCCGCCACAGGTCGGCCTGTTCGATGCGTACCGGCATGCCGTCGGGCCGGCGCCACCAGCCGGGATCCTCACGCCAGTGCCCGAGCACGGCCACCACCCGATAGTGCTGCCCCCGCCACCGGAATGCCACCGGCGCTTCGTGCGCCACGTCGTCGGCGTCCACCCCGCCGGCGAGCTCCACCTCGTCGAGCGGCTCGCGGTACCGCTTGGTCATCTGCCACCACCTCGCCCGCTGCGATTGCGGCTGCATCTGTGACTGCATCTGTGACTGCATCTGTGACTGCATCTGTGACTGCATC
>CAZSQF010000063.1:1763-5300 GCA_964608935.1 uncultured Actinomycetota bacterium
CTGCATCTGTGACTGCATCTGTGACTGCATCTGTGACTGCATCTGTGACTGCATCGAACGTATGTTCGACTCTGGTCGCAAGGTACGTCCCCGATGGGACACGGGCGAGGGGACGTGCGCCGTGCGTGCTCGACGGTGCGCGACGGCCGCCGGTCAACCGTCCTCGTCGTCCGGCAGCTCGACGACGCGACCGGCCCGCTCGAGCAGCTCGCGGGCCGCGTCCATCGCGACCTCCTCCATCGGCTCTCCGGTCTGGACGCGGGCGTTCCAGTGCCCGAGCAGCGCGGTCGTGAGCTGCGCCGCCATCGGGCCGAGCGCAACCCGGATCGTGGGACGCTCCTCGAGCGCGTCCACACGGACCTGCGGCAGCGGCACGAACGCCGGGAAGACCCGCAGGTCGTCGACGAGCGGGCGCTGCCCCGCACGCCAGGCGCGCCCGTCGGTCGCCGTGGTCAGCCCGGCGATGCAGTCACCCGCGGCGACCCCGAGCACGGCCTCCTCCGGGTCGGCCCCCAGAAACGTCCGGTCGCTGCGGACGCTGTAGGCCTCGAGCACCGCTCGGAGGCCGTCGGACCGCACCCCGAAGTCCTGATCGACGCACACCGGGGCATCCGGTTGCTCCGACAGCCGCGACGCGAGCTGGGAGATCGTGCGCAGGTCGGCGTTGATCCCCGGCGGGCCCTGCACGACGAACGTGAAGGTCGCGTTCGCCGGGGGCTGGTTCAGCCCCTCGGCGAACCGCGGCCTGAGCCACACGATCCCCTGTTCCTCGTCGTGTTCCCGGACGGCGGCGTAGCTGGCCTGGGGGTCGCCCGGCGGGTCGGCCCGGCCCAGCACCTCGAGCCAGGCCTCGCCCGTGTAGCCGGGGCGCACGTCGACGTCGCCGAACTCGAGCGCCTGCCGACCGTCCCGGGCGTCGGCCAAGACCACCACCTCGGCGGGCAGGCCTCCGAGCTCGAGCAGCGCAACCATGATGTGGGCGAGCAGGCTCGCCTCGGCGTCCGGCCCCGCGGCCACACGGACGGGATCGTGGTCGACCGCCTCGTCCGCATCCCCGTCCGCAGGTGTCTCGCCCGCGTCGGCACCCACCGTCGAGCAGGCGACCGCGAGCACGGCCAGGGCAGCAGTGAATCGGCGCATGCACACCAGGCTGCCACACGATCACCACCTGCGTGACACGGGCGTCGCGTCCGCCACGACCGGCCCCGGCCCGTACCCTGTCGCGTCGACGGTCCCCATCGCGGTCGGACACCGCCCCCTCGAGCCTCGCGAGGAGCCTGCCGTGGCAACGTCCCGTGTCACCGCCGCCCTCACCGCGCTCGCGCTCGGGCTCGCGGCCTGCCAGCTCGGCGGGCAGGACGACGAGGACACCGCCGACCCCGGCAGCGACCTGTCCGTCGCCGTGGCGAGCTTCGACCTCGCCATCGGCGAGGAGCAGCGGCTGCTCGCCGGACTGTTCTCGGCACAGCGCGAGCTGCTCGCGTTCGGCCAGGTCACCTTCCAGCTCGGGTTCCTCGGCGACGAGCCGACCGGATCGGCCGAGCTCACCCAGCAGACCCGCGCCAGCTTCCTGCCGGTGCCCGGCATGGAGCCGGACGGGGCGTCGGCGACACCGGTCCTCCTGACCGACGAACCCGGCAGCGGTGTCTACCAGGCCACGGTCACCCTCGACCGACCCGGCTTCTGGGGACTGCGGGTCGTCGCCGAGCTCGCCGACGGCACCGTGATGGAGGGCACGACCAGCTTCACGGTCCGGGAGGAGCCGGGCGTGCCGGCCGTGGGCGACGACGCCCCACGCTCGGACAACCTCACGCTCGCCGACGTCGAAGCCGGCAACGTCGAACCGATCGCCGTGGACTCGCGTGCCCAGGACCCCGACGACGACATCCCCGACCCGCACCTGCACGACACGACCATCGCGGACGCGCTCGACGCGGGACGCCCCGTCGTCGCGGTGTTCTCGACGCCGGTGTACTGCCAGAGCCGCTTCTGCGGCCCGCTGGTCGAGGTCGTGTCCGACCTCGCGCTGCGCTACGAGGAACGGGCCGAGTTCGTGATGATCGAGGTGTGGCACGACTTCGAGGAGCAGCAGCTCAACGACGCGGCGGCCGAGTGGATCCAGACCGAGGCCGGCGGGAACGAACCGTGGGTGTTCCTCGTCGACGGTGACGGGACCATCCTCGCCCGGTGGGACAACGTGCTCGACGTCGCCGAGCTCGAAGCCGGGCTCGAGGCGCTGCCGGCGACCCCACGCCTCGACTGACGCCGCCCTGGATGCTCAGGCCGGCAACACCGCGAGGAGCCGCCGCACCGCGGTGGCGGGATCGTCGGCCTCGGTGACGGCCCGCACCACCACGATCCGCCGCGCGCCGGCCGCCACCACGTCCGCCACGCGGTGCTCGTCCATCCCGCCGGTCACGAACCATGGCATCGCGGCGTTCTCCGCCGCGTAGCGGATCGGGCCGAGGCCGATCCCGGGACGCCCCGGCTTGGTGGGCGTGGCGTGGACCGGACCGACGCCGAGGTAGTCGACCGGCTGGCCGGCGGCGGCGGCGAGCTGGGCGGGACCGTGCGTCGACAACCCGAGCAGCATGTCGTCGCCGACGATCGCCCGCGCGGCCACGGGTGCGAGGTCGTCCTGGCCGACGTGGGCACCGTCGGCTGCCACCTCGACCGCGAGGTCGGGCCGGTCGTTCAGGACGAACAACACCCCCGTCGCGTCACGCACACGCCGGAACACCGCCGCTGCGGCCCTGAGCTCGTCATCGGTGGCGTCCTTGTCGCGCAGCTGCACGAGCCCGACCCCGGCGCCGCACGTCGCGGTCAGGAAGGCGTACAGATCGCCGCGATCACGGCGCGCATCCGTGACGAGATAGACGCGCGCGGTCGCGAGGCGCCTCCGGCGCTCCTCCCCCGTCACCCGGCGCCGCCCGCGACGGCACGGATGACGATCAGCCGGTCGCCGTCGGCCAGGGCGGTGTCGGCCGCCTCGACCCGTGGTACGACCTCGCCGTTGCGCTCCACCACGACCGCGCGCGCGTCGAGCCCGAGCTCCGCCAGGAGGTCGCGGATCGTGGCCCCGTCGGCCACCTCCCGCTCCCGGTCGTTGACCGTGACCCTCATCCCTGGCGTCGGCCTCGCAGCCGCCGCGTCACCTGGGGCGGCAGCAGGGACACGTCCGGCCGGGCGAGCCGGTCGCCCCGTTCGCCGGCCGTGAGCATCCCGCGCAGGGCCGAGCCCCCGACCACCACCACCTCGGCGACGAACGCCGCGAGCACCCCCAGCCCGACCAGCTCCCCGAGCAGCCGCAGCGTCGGGCCGCCCCGCAGGGCACCGACGACGAGCCACACGACCACCACGACGCCGCCCAGGGCGACGAGCGTGGCGCGCAGCCGACGGGCGGTTCGCGACCAGTCGACCACCGGCGGGCGCTGGTCACGCGCCGCCGGGTCGTCACGGGCCACCCCGTCGGACGTGGCGTCGGGAGGTGCCACGGATGCCTCGAGGTCGGGAGCGGTGTCTGGAACGGTGTCTGGG
>CAZSQF010000063.1:5400-12313 GCA_964608935.1 uncultured Actinomycetota bacterium
TGTCTGGGGCGGTCACAGGCGGGCTACCGCGTCGGCGGACAACGCCGGCGACCAGTCCTTCCACACCGGATCGTAGCCCCGCGACACGAGCGACCCGGCGACCTCGGCGGGCGATCGCTCGTCGCTGATCGAGAACTGCTCCTCGCTCGTCCCGGCCTGGCTGTACCCGCCGGGCTCGGTCGAGGATCCTGCGGACAGGTGGGTCGCCCCGAGCGGCACGAGCCCGTCGCGCAGGGTCGCGTCCTCGCGCGTCGACACCACGATCCCGACGTCGTGCAGCAGCAACCGTGACGCGGCCACGAGCTGGGCCAGCTGGGGATCCGTGAGATCGACGCGCGGCTCGAACCCGGCGGCGGACGGCCGCAAGCGCGGGAAGGCGACCGTGATGTCCATCCGCCAGTGCACGCGCTGCATCCAGGCGGCGTGGGCGAGCAGCGACAGCGCCTCCTGGCGCCAGTCGGGATGCAGGCCGAACAGTGCCCCGAGCCCGACCCGGCGCAAGCCGGACGCGGCGACCACCTCGGGGGCGGCCAGCCGCACGTCGTAGCGCCGCTTGCGCCCGCCCACGTGCACCTCGGCGTAGGTGTCGGGGTCGTAGGTCTCCTGGTAGACGACGACGGCCTCGGCACCGGCGGCGCCCAGGCGCCGGTAGACGTCGACGTCCCACACCTGGGTCTCGACCGCGATCGACGGCACGGTGGGCCGCAGTCGGGCGATCACCGCCTCGAGGTAGCTCGGTGGCACCTGTGTGGCGTGCTCGGCCGACACGAGCAGCACGTGGCGGAACCCCTGGGCGGTGAGCAGCGCCGCCTCGCGCTCGACCTCGGGCGGGGTGAGGGTCCGGCGCACCACGTCGAGGTGCTTGGCGAAGCCGCAGTAGGTGCACGTCGACAGGCAGGCGTTGGACAGGTACAGCGGCGCGAACATGCGCACGGTGCGGCCGAAGCGGCGCTCGGTGACCCGGTTGGCCGCGACGGCGAGGTCCTCGAGGCGCCGCTCCGCCGCAGGCGACAGCAGCACCGCGAGGTCACCGAGGTCGCCCCGACCGATCTCGGTGCGGGCCAAGGCGGCGGTCACCTCGCGGTCCTCGGCGCCGAGCGAGCGCGCCACGAGCCCGGCCACGGGCAGCGCCTCGAGGTGGTCCTGGAACGCGCCACGGCGGCCGACCGGGGTCATGCCCGTTCCTCCAGGAAGCCGGTGAGCGGGCTGGAGGCGCGGGCACGCCCTCCGGCCGGCGCCGTCCCGGCCAGGAACGCCTGCCGGCCGGCGCGGGTGCCGAGCGCGAACGCCCTGGCCATCCCGACCGGGTCGCCCGCGACCGCGATGGCGGTGTTCACGAGCACCGCGTCGGCGCCGATCTCCATGGCCTCGGCCGCGTGGGAGGGGGCGCCGAGGCCCGCATCGACCACGACCGGCACCGACGACTGCTCGACGATCATCTCGATCGCGTCGCGCGTGCGCACACCCCGGTTCGAGCCGATCCACGAGCCGAGCGGCATCACCGTGGCGCAGCCGACCTCCTCGAGCTGCCGGCACAGCAACGGATCCGCCTGGCAGTAGGGCAGCACGACGGCACCGTCGGCGACCAGTCGCTCCGCGGCCCGCAGCGTGTCGATGGGGTCGGGCAACAGGTGGCGTGGATCGGGGGTGACCTCGAGCTTGACCCAGTCGCCCATCCCGGCCGCCCGCGCCAGGCGTGACAGCCGGACCGCCTCGTCGGCGTCGGCGGCGCCGGACGTGTTGGGCAGGAGGCGGACACGGTCGCGGTCGATCGCGTCGAGGATGTCGTCGGGCGCGTCGTCGTCGAGGTCGACACGGCGCAGCGCGACGGTGACGACCTCGGTGGCCGCGGCGTCGATCGCCGCACGCAGGGCGTGGTTGGACGGGAACTTGCCGGTGCCGAGGATGAGGCGGGAGCGCAGGGGGACGTCGGCGACGACGAGCGGGTCGTCGACCGTGCCGGCGTCGGCTGCGGGAGTGGCGCCGTCGGTGGCGATGCTCACGATGGGGCCTCCGGTCGCTTCGCGGGGGGCTTCCGCGGGGACCGACCGGGACCGCGCTGCCTCCGCCGGCATGAACCGGATCAGGTCGCTACGGGTCGCCGGCGGCGTCAGCCGGCCTCTCAGCCCGGTGCTCCGGGCTCCCCGGTCGGTGCGCCCGTCAGGATAACGGGTGGCGCCCCGGTCCTCACAGGTGGGGATCACCGAGGTCGAGCCGCAGCGTCGCGAGCACGCGCGTGATCTCGCCCTCGAGCGCGCCGACGTCGAGCGGCAACCGCACGTCGGCGACGGGATACAGCTCGGCCGTCGAGGTGTCGGTGGTGCCGAGCTGCCACCCGCGTTCGAGCAGGTACTCCCCGAGCTCGAACGACCAGGTCAGCACAACGGCGTCGTCGTAGTCGTGGAGCATGAAGGCGAGGTAGCGGTTGAACTGGAGCGTCCACATCCGTCCCCCGCGGCGGCTTGAGCCGGAGACGCGGAAGCCGAGCCGCTCGAGCTCGTCGTCGAACGTCCTCGCGGACTCACCGTTGGCCGCCACGACCGGCTCCTCGCCCCCTGGCCCGGGGGACGACGCTACCGCAGCCGTTCCTGCGAGGGCGCGGGCACGGGGCAGGGTCCGCGGATCGGGGCAGGACGGGCCGTACCCTGCGGCCGTGACGATCTGGCTACGTGTGTTGCTGCTCGCCGCCCTCGCGGCGGCCGTCGCCGCCTGCGGGGCGAGCGACAGCGAACCGCAGGTCGAGCAGCTCGAGGCCGAGCTCGCCGCGCGTGCCGAGGCCGAGCAGGAGCTGGCCGAACGGTTGGACGACATCGAGGCGCGGCTGGCGGAGATCGCCGACGACCCCGCCGGTGCCGCCCGGTTCGACGCCGTCGAGGATCAGCTCGACCGCATCGACGACGTCCTGAACGTCCTCGACGAGCGGATCGAGGCCGAGGCCGGGGCACGCCTGCTCGCGACCGAGGAGGCCGAGGTCGCCAACGCCGACCTGCGTGACTCGCTCGCGGATCTGCGGGGCAGCGTCGACCAGCTGCGTGGCGAGATCGACGTCCTGCAGACCGAGCTCGACGTGCTGCGGGGCCGGGTCGACCGACTCCAGGACTGATCGCAGCCTCGGGGCGGGTCCGCGGCTGTCGTCGGGACCTGCCGTACCATCGGCGCGTGCCCGGACCCCCCTCCCCGCATCACACCGTTCCCGTCCACCGCGTCGGGGGCCGCTACCTGCTGCGCGGCGAGATCGGGCGCGGCGGCATGGCCTCCGTTCACCGCGCCATCGACATCGTGCTCAACCGCGAGGTGGCGATCAAGCTCCCCCACGCCCACCTCGCGGCCGACCAGGCCTTCCTCGACCGGTTCCGCCGCGAGGCCAGGGCCGCGGCCGCACTGGACCATCCGAACGTGGTCGCCGTCCACGACTGGGGCGAGGACGACACGGGCGCGTTCCTCGTCCTGCAGCTGATCAACGGGCCGTCGCTGCGGGAGGTGCTGCGCCACAGCGGACGGCTCGATCCCGCCACCGCCGCGGCCGTCCTCCGGCCTGGTGCGCAGGGCCTCGCAGCGGCGCATGCGGCCGGGCTCGTCCATCGGGACGTCAAGCCCGAGAACCTGCTGCTGGGGCGTGACGGCACCGTGCGGGTGACCGACTTCGGGCTCGCCCGCGCCGCCGCCAGCGCCAGCTCCACCTTCGGCACGGACGTCCTCATGGGCAGCCCGCACTACCTCGCGCCGGAGGCGGTCCACGGCGAGCCGCTGGACCCGCGGGCGGACGTCTACGCCCTCGGCGTCGTCCTGTTCGAATGCCTCACCGGCCGCCCGCCCCACCAGGGAGAGTCCCCCTTCGCGACCGCCGTGGCCCACACCGCCCGCGCGGTGCCCCCACCGTCGCAGATCGTGCCCGGGCTCGACCCGGCGCTGGACGACCTCGTGCTGGCGGCAACGTCGATCGACCGGCACAACCGTCCCGACGACGCCGCGCTGTTCGCCAGCGAGCTGGCGACGCTGGTGCCCCGCCATGTGGAGGTGAGCCTCGGCGCGGTCGCGGCCGACCTCCTCGGCCCACCGCCACCCCCGGCCGGCAACGGCGCGACGCGGCGGCTGCCGGTGGAGGACACGACGACCGCGGTCTCCACGGGCACCGGCAGCGACGACCCGGCTGCCGGACGGCCCGAGGCGACCTCGCCCGGCGCGGCCGTCGAGGTCATGGCGGAGGGCATCGACGACGAGGCCGACGACGACCTCGAACACGACGACCTCGAGCACGACGACGACCTCGAGCACGCTGCGGTGTCCGGCGGCCGCCCCCGGCGGCGCTGGGTCGCGGGCCTGGTGCTGGTGGTCGCGCTGCTGGCAGCATCGGCAGCGGCGGGCTACCTGCTGTGGGACCGGGTCCTGGCTCCCGTGTCCCCGATCCCGGCCGTCGCCGGCATGCCGGTGGACGACGCGGTCGAACAGCTCGACCAGGCGGGGTTCGGCGTCGATGTCGGCGAGGACGCGACCTTCGACCTCGACGTCCCCGAGGGCCATGTCCTGACCCAGGACCCGACGGGTGAGGCGCGGCAGGGCACGGTCGTGGAGCTGGTGGTCTCGGCCGGACCGCGGCCGGTCGAGGTGCCCGACGTCCTGCGCGAGCCGGTCGATGCCGCAACGGAGACGCTGACCGGGGCCGGGCTCGAGCCCGAGGTGAGCGGGGTCCACCACGAGGACGTGCCCGAAGGCATGGTCGTCGCGACCGAGCCGGAGGCCGGCGTGGTCGTCGACGAGGCCAGCCCCGTCACCGTGGTGGTCAGCCTGGGCCGCGAGCCGATCGATGTGCCCGACCTGCGCGGCGACGCGATCGACGACGCCCAGGCGACCCTGCACGAGCTCGGACTCGACGTCCGCGTGGGTGAGCGCCGCTTCGACGACGAGCTTCCGGCGGGCACGGTCGTCGCGCAGTCCCCCGAGCCGGGCGACACCCTGTTCCGCGACGACACGGTCGAGGTGGTGGTGTCGGACGGACCGGCCCCGATCGAGGTCCCGAGCGTGCGCGGCGAACAGCTCGACGACGCCGTGGCGACGCTCGAGGCGGCCGGCTTCAGCGTCGCGGTCGAGCTCCGTGGCGGCTTCGGGGCGTTCCTCAACCCGGGGCGCGTGTTCGACCAGGATCCGGGTCCCGGCGCGACCCGGCACCGCGGTGACACCGTCACCGTCTACGCCTACGAGGACTGACGCGACGGTCAGGGGCCCTCGGTGTCGGACAGGAACTCGGGCAGGACCACGGCGCCGGCAGCAGGACGCAGCTCGGCCCGCTCGCCGGCCAGCTCGGCGTCCTCGTCGTCCGCCCGCCAGCCGTGCAGCTCGAGGTCGGACACCGCCAGGTTCGCGTGCGTGTCGCCGGGGAAGCTCTCCAGCACCTCGATCCGCACGGTCGTGGTCAACGCGGGCTGTTCGAACTCGACCGCCTGCTGCTGGAGTCCCTGGTCGAGCAGGTTGATGATGACCGTCACCCCACCGTCGAACGTGAGCCGGGCCCGCTTGATGCGCGCGTTCGCCGCGTAGGTGTCGGAATCACTGTGGTCGCCGTTGGCGATCACGAACCGATCGATCCACGCCGGCTGGGCCAGGAACAGGTCGATCTTCTCGCCGACGCCGTCCGGCAGCTGGCTGCCGTCGGAGTTCCAGGCGGTCGCAGGATCGTCGTCGACCATCTGCGTGGGGGCGTAGACCACCGGCCCGGCCGGGCGCAGGGTGGTCATGGTGGCGATGTCCGACAGCACGAGCTCGCGGGGCTCGTCGGGGTACCGCGTGGCGTCGAACTCGATCTCGGGGATCTCGGGCTCACGCTCGAAGGGGCCGACCCCGGCGAGCATGAGCCCACCCACGACGAGCACGACGACCCCGGCCGCGGCAGCAACCGGCAACCACCACGACCGTCTGTGCGGAGGCTCGTCACCGTTGCGTGGACTCTCCCGGGGCTCGGGGTCGGGGTCGAGGCGGGGCAGCGCGGCACCCGTGTCCAGGTCCGCGCCGCACTGGCCACAGACCTCACGAGACCAGCTGTTCGCCGCCCGGCAGGATGGGCAGGTCCGCCCGCCCGACACGCTGGGGGCCGGGGACACCTCGGTCGCGACGCGGGCCGGGGCGTGTGCGGCCGTCACGCGCGATGCGGCGGCCATTTGGCTGGTGTGGTCCGTCTCGCCCGGGCCCGCGGGTGCACCCGGCTGCGGCAGCCTGCCACCGCAGCGGCGACAGAAGCGCTCGTCCGCCCCGGCCGCCGTGTGGCACTGCGGACAGACGGCGACGGACTCGCCCACTCCGGTGTCCTCGGACCCTTCGTTCACTGGTGTGGACCTCGCAGACCTCACTGCGTCACGCCCGTGCGTCGGCGGCGTGACGTGACGGACACTCGGATTCGCCCCGGCCAGCTCCCAGCTGCCCCGGCTCGGGGAGCCGACAGCCTAACGGGCCGGCCTCGTCCTGCGCGTTCGGCGCGCGCACGCATCGCTGCTACGCTTCGCCCCGTGATCTCCGCGACCGCGACCTGGTTCAGGGGGTTCGGCTACTTCTTTGCCGAGCCCCGGGGCGCGCCTGTCGCGGATCACACCTAGAGCCGCACACACCACAGCTCGCAGCCCCGGGGAGGACCTCCGGGGCTCACCTGTTCCGGCGGTCTCGAAGGCCAACCACGTGGGGGCGGGCCATGACGAGGGAGGACACCACGATGGTCGTGGTCATGCGCTCCGGCGCGAGCGACGGCGACGTCGACAAGGTCGTCAAGGCCGTCTCCGAGGTCGGGGGCGATGCGTTCGTTTCGCGCGGCAAGCACCAGACGATCGTCGGGCTGGTCGGGGATCTGGCCCAGTTCGCCGAGCTGCCGCTCCACGCCTTCCCGGGCGTCGAGGACGTCATCCGGGTCAGCAAGCCGTACAAGCTGGTC
>CAZSQF010000064.1:0-11919 GCA_964608935.1 uncultured Actinomycetota bacterium
CCGGCCTCGCCGGTCGAGTACGGCGGCATGTTGTAGTGGTGCAGGTACAGCTTCTCGTCGACGGGGTCCAGCGTGTCGAGCCGCTGCCCGTCACGGGTGGTGCCAAGGGCGAGCACGGACATGGCCTGGGTCTCGCCGCGGGTGAACAGGGCCGAGCCGTGGGTCCTCGGCAGCACCCCCACCTCGGCGCTGACCTGGCGGAGGTCGGTGACCCCCCGGCCGTCGACACGGATGCCGTCGTCGACGATCAGCCGGCGCACGACCTTCTTCTCGGTGCTCCGGAACGCCTCACCGGCCTGCTTGGTCCGCTCCTCCTCGTCGAGGTCATCGGGACCGTTGGCGACGACGTGCGCCACCGCGGCCTTCTTGACCTCGGCCAGCTTCTCGTCCTTCTCGGCCTTGCCCAGGTCCGCCTGCCGATAGATGTCCTCGACCGCGGACGCGGCCTGCGCGAAGACGAGGTCGAACACCTCGTCGGAGTGGTCGGGGAAGAGGGGGAACTCGCCGGCGTCACGGATGCCGACCTCGTCGACGAACGCCTGCTGGGCGTCGCACAGCTGCTTGATGATCGGCTTGACGTCCTCGATCGCCTGGCCGACGACCTGCTCGGTCGGGGCGGGCGCGCCCATCTCGATCTTGACCCAGGCGTCCGGGGTCGCCTCGGCCTCGATCATGAGGATGGCGACCTCGCCGTCCGCCTCGACCCGGCCGGAGATGACCATGTTGAACACGGCCTCCTCCTCGAGCTCCTCGAAGCTCGGGAAGGCGACCCACGAGCCGTCGCGCAGCATCGCGTAGCGCACCGCCGCGACCGGGCCCTCGAACGGCAGCCCCGACAGCATGGTCGACAACGACGAGCCGTTCATGGCCACGACGTCGTAGGGGTCAAACTGGGTCGTCTGGATGACGGTGTTGACGACCTGGACCTCGTTGCGCAGGCCCTCGGCGAAGGTCGGCCGCAGCGGGCGGTCGGTCAGCCGGCACACCAGGATGGCGTTCTCCGATGGCCGGCCCTCGCGCCGGAAGAAGGAGCCGGGGATGCGCCCGTTGGCGTACATCCGCTCCTCCACCTCGATCGTGAGGGGGAAGAAGGGGAGGAAGTCCTTCGGCTGCTTCGACGCGGTGGTGGTCGACAGGACCTTGGTGTCACCGAGGCTCGTCACCACGGCCCCGCCCGCCTGGGCGGCCAGTGTTCCGGCCTCGAAGGTGATGGTCTTGCCGTCGATGTCGACGGAATGTTCGTATTTCCCGAGTGTGCCCACGTGGGCCTCCTGTATCTCGTCTCGTCGGCGAACCGCCGACGGGCCAGGGGGGCGGTGCATCAGTGAGGGCGTCTCGTGAGCGGGGGCGTCCCGCCCCGAGGCGTCTCCACTGACCACCGTCCCGTAGTGACGTGGCCCGTCGGTGGTGATCTAGCGGCGCAGTCCCAGCTCGGAGATAAGCGCGCGATAGCGATCGATGTCCTTGCTCCTGAGGTAGTTCAGGAGCCGGCGGCGCTGGCCCACCATCTTGAGCAGGCCGCGGCGCGAATGGTGATCGTGCTGGTGGTCCTTGAGGTGCTCCGTGAGGTGGCTGATCCGTGCGGTCAGCAACGCGACCTGCACCTCGGGGGAGCCGGTGTCGCCCGATTCGCGGGCGAACTTGTCGATGAGTTCCTGCTTGCTCTCTGGCAGGACGGCAGCCAAGGGTTGCTCCTGTGTCGTGTCGGACCCTGCGCCGCCGGGCCGGTGGACGCGCTGGCGCGCCCACCGTGGGGGTCCGCGGTGCACACGCCACGACGAGCGGTGCTCCCTACGATGACCCCGACGCCCGAACGGGCACGGCGAGACGGCCGTCACGGCCGTCGGGTGCGAGTATCGCACCTGACCGCGCGACCAGCAAGTGGCTGGGAGCCGAATCGGCCCCGGGCTGCGTCAGGCCGTGCGCGAAGCGGACAGATCCTCCCCGGCGAGCAGGCGCTCGCTGACCGTGCGCAGCTGGGCGAGGTCGAACGGCTTGGTCAGGTAGTAGTCGGTGCCGTTGGCCCATCCGCGCCAGACGTCGGCGTCGGCGTCGAGCGCGGTCAGCACGATCACGCGGGTGCGGTCCCAGCCCGAGCGTTCGCGCAGGGACTGCAACACCGAGAAGCCGTTGGTGCCCGGGAGCATGATGTCGAGCAGCACCAGGTCCGTCGGCGTCCCGTCGAGGCGCTCGACGGCACCCTTGCCGGTATCGATCAGCTCGGTGATGTGGCCGTCGACGGCCAGCGCGAGGTCGAGCAACCGACCCACGGCAGGGTCGTCCTCGACGATGAGGATGGTGGCCACGGACGCGGCTCCGATGGGATAGAAGCAGGTGACTTCCCCACCATCGGCAGGTGACTAGTCCCACTTGACGAGGGTCATGTTCCGCGCGCGCTGTCCCCACGGGGGACGCCGAGCCGGGTCCGCGCCTCGTCGATGTCGCGGCGGATCTGCGCCACGAGCTCCTCGACGCCCTCGAAGCGGCGCTCGGCCCGTAGTCGGTGCTCGAAGGTAACGGTGAGCCGTGCGCCGTAGAGGTCGACCGTGGCGTCGAGCAGGTGGACCTCGACCGTCACCGGGTCCGCGTCCCCGAACGTCGGCCGGGTCCCGACATTGGTGACGCAGGGGTAGGTCGTGGCACCGACGGTGGCGTGTCCGGCATACACGCCCGCCGCGGGGATCACGACCGTCTCGGGCAACGACAGGTTGGCGGTCGGCACGCCGATGCTGCGGCCGCGTCCGTCGCCGGCGACGACCTGGCCGCCGACGCGGTAGGGCCGACCGAGCCCGCGCGACGCCCATTCGACGTCGCCCTCCGCGAGCCGCGACCGCAGCTCCGTCGACGACACCGGCACGTCGTCGAGCTCGAACAGCGTCACCGCCTCGACCTCGAAGCCGTGCCGCTCCCCCTCCTCGACCAGGGTCACGACGTCGCCTTTGGCCTTGTGGCCGAACCGGAAGTTGGTGCCGACGACGACCCGTTCAGCCCGGAGACGTTCCACGAGCACCTGTTCGATGAACTCGGCCGGCCCGAGCGCGGCGAGCACGGCGTCGAACGGCAGGACCACGACAAGGTCCACGCCCGACGCGGCCAGCTCGGTGACCCGCTCGTCCCGTGTCTGGAGCGGTGCTGGCTCGCTCCCCGGCCGCACGATGGCGGCCGGGTGTGGGTCGAAGGTGACCACGACCGACCGGACGGAACGCTCGTGCGCGGCGTCGACGGTGCGGCGCAGCAGCACGCGGTGACCGCGGTGCACGCCGTCGAAGTTCCCGATCGTGACGACCGACGGCGTCGGAGCGACCTCGGCCAGGCCCCAGGCCACCGCCGCATCGTGGGGTGGGCTCACCGCAGCTCCTCAGGGCGGGTCCAGACCAGCTCCGGCCGTGCCAGGTCGTCGTGATCCCGGTAGATGCCGATGAGTCGGTGACCGGCACGGACCGCGAAGGGACCATCGACGCCCTGTGCGGGCAGCGACCCGCCCTGTGTGAGCTCGCGCACCCGATCCGGATCCTCGACGTCCACGGTCGGCATGACCCGCGCGACGGCATCCTCGGTCGACACGAGCAGCTCGTGGAGGCTCCCGGCCTCGGAAGCGGCGGCGACCGCGTCGGGGTCGTGCGCCTCCTCGACCGTGAACGGGCCGTTCGCGACCCGTCGCAGCGACGTCAGGCTCCCGCCGACCCCGAGCTCCCGGCCGACGTCGTGCGCGAGCGTGCGGACGTATGTCCCGGACGAGCAGGTGACGAGGAAGGACGCCTCCGCGTGCTGTCCCGGCCGGAATGCGTCGAGCACGAGGTCGTGCACGGTGGCGCGTCGTGGCTCGCGAGCGATCTCCTCGCCGCGCCGCGCCTTCTCGTGCAACCGCTCGCCGCCGACCTTGACCGCGGACACCATGGGCGGGATCTGCTCGATGGCGCCCTGGAACCGCGTCAGCACCTCACACAGCCCACGTTCGTCCACATGGCTCGCATCGGCCGTCGCGACCACGTCACCGTCGGCGTCCTGGGTCGAGGTCTCGACACCGAGCACCATCCGGGCAGCGTAGGTCTTGGTGCCGGCCTGGAGGAAGCGCACCAGCCGGGTCGCGCGTCCGAGGCACAGCACCAGAACACCGGTGGCCGAGGGGTCGAGGGTGCCCGTGTGGCCCGCTCGGCGCTGGCCCGTCGCCCGCCGCACGCGTTGCACGACGTCGTGGGACGTCGGCCCGGCCGGCTTGTCGACCACCAGCACGCCGGCGAGGTCGCTCGTCGATCGACGACGGCTCATCGCGGGTCCCCACCGTCGGCGGCCGGTTCGGGCTCCGACAGCGCCGCCACGACCTCCGCGACGACCTCGTCGAGTGCACCGTCGGCGGTGAACCCGGCGGCCAGGGCGTGCCCTCCGCCCCCGAAGCGGGCCGCCACGGCGCCGACGTCGGTCGCACCGTGCGACCGCAGCGAGGCCCGCCACCGTCCGTCGGCGCCCGGCTTGAGCATCAGCGAGACCTCGGCGACGTCGGTGGTGCGGACGACGTCGACGATCGCCTCGGTCGCCTCGGGGCCGGAGCCGAGCTCGGCCAGGTCCTCGTCGACGAGGTGGGTGTGCACCAGCGCCACGCCGGGGACGAACTCGAGGCGTTCGAGCGCCCGGCCGAGCAGCCGCAGCTCGGCCAGCGACCGGTTGCCGAACAACCGTTGGGTGATCGATGCCTGGTCGACCCCGGCGTCGAGCAGACGGCCGGCGAGCTCCATGGCCGCCCGGTCCGTGGACGCGTGGCCGAATCGACCCGTGTCGGTGATGAGCCCCACGTACAGGCAGGTCGCGACGTCGCGCGTGAGCGGGAGGTCGAGCCGGCGCAGGAGCTCGTCGACGACCATGACGGTCGCAGCGGCCCGCGGCGCGACCAGCTGGACGTCGCCGAACGGGGTGTGGCGCTCGTGATGATCCACGACGAGCGTCGGGACGCCGGCATCGATGAGCCCTGCGACCGTGCCGAGACGTTGCGGGCTGGCCGCGTCGAGGGTCACGAGCAGCGTGACCTCCTCGGGGGCAGGAAGCGCCCCGGGCTCGGCCAGGTCCCCGACGTGGGGCAGGTCGGCGAGGGGGGCGGGGATGCGCAGCGGCGCCTCGCCCACGGTGGGGATCGTCCGCACGCCCCGGGCCGCCAGGGCCGCATGCAGTGCGAGCGTCGCGCCGAGCGCATCGCCGTCGGGCGCGACGTGCGCCGCGAGCACGACCGTGCCCGCGTCCCGGATAGCGCGGCCGAGCAGGTCCGTCGCGGCATCGAGGTCTGCCTCCGCGACGTCGTCGATCCAGCCGGTCGGGCTCGTCGTCACGTAGCGTCGTCCTCCGGCGCGGGTTCCTCGGGCGCGGGGCTCCGGTCCAGATCTCGCAGCAGCTCCTCGACGCGGGACGCCTGCTCGGCGATCGGATCGGGACGGAAGCGCAGCTCGGGGGTGGCGCGCAGTCGCGCCCGCCGGCCGAGCAGGGATCGCAGCCGCGGCGTCGCGGCGGCCAGCCCGGCCTCGACCTCGTGGGCCTCCGGCAGCCGGTCCCCACCGGTACGGCGCGGATCGCGGGTGACCAGGTCCGGGTCGAGCGTGGTGTAGTACAGCGTGGCCACCTCCTGATCCGGCGTCACCTCGACATCGGTGATCGACACGAACTTCAACCGTGGATCGGCGAGCTCGGTCTCGAGCAGGTCCGCGACCGCTTCGCGGACCGCCTGATCGACGCGGGGGTTTCGTTTCCTGGCCACGGCTGACTCCGGTCGTAGAGGTGTCGGGACGTCTCGCGCGTCCTCAGGGCAGGCTCGGCAGGCCGGGGCCGGTGTCGTCGAGCGCGTCCGCCAGCTCCGAGGTGCCCAGCACCACCAGGCGCGGGTCCCGCTCGATGACGGCGGTCACCCGGTCGAGCACGCGATCCACCCCGGTCTGGGTGGACGCCGTGATCGCCACGCCGAGGGCGGAGCGCTGCCAGCGGTCCTGGAATCCGACCTCGGCGACCGAGCAGCCGAGCTCGTCCCGCAGACCGGTCTGGGCACGCCGCAGCAGCGCCCGCTTGGCCTTGAGGCTGTCCACGCCGGGCAGATGGAGGTCGATGCGGACCACGCCGTAGTGGACCCTGCCGGTGTCGCTCACTGCTGACGCCTCTGTGCGCTGTGGGGCTCGAGCCACCGGGCACCTGCCGGCGCCGGTCAGACGCGAGCGACCTCGACGGTCTCGTACGCCTCGAAGACGTCGCCCTGCTTGACGTCCTGGAACTTCGACAGGCCGATGCCGCATTCGTAGCCCTGGCTGACCTCCCGGACGTCGTCCTTGAAGCGCCGCAGCGAGGACATCGTGTCCTCGGCGACGACCACGCCCTCACGGATCACGCGCACCCCCGCCTCACGCTTGACGACACCGTCGGTGACCATGCAGCCGAACACGAACCCGGCCTTGGGGACACGGAAGATCTCGCGTACCTCGGCCTCGCCGATGACCTGCTCACGCAGCTCGGGGGCGAGCATGCCCCTGACGGCCCGCTCGATGTCCTCGATGGCCTCGTAGATGATCCGATACGTGCGCACGTCCACGCCGGAGCGGTCGATCTCCTCACGGGCATTCGCACCCGGCCGGACGTTGAACGCCACGATGATCGCGTCCGACGCCTCTGCGAGCCGCACGTCGCCCTGGGTGATGGCGCCGACGCCCTTCTGCACGACCCGGATCTGGACCTCGTCGAGCTCGAGCTTGAGCAGCGCGTCCTCGAGCGCCTCGGCCGACCCCGACACGTCCGCCTTGATGATGACGTTGAGGGTCGCCGTGTCGCCGGCCTGGACGGCGGAGGTGAACTCCTCGAGCGTCGTCGGCCGCCGCTCGGCGAGCTCCTTGCGACGTTCCCTCGCGGCGCGGCGATCGGCCACGTCGCGGGCGAAGCGTTCGGCGTCGACGACACGGAACTCGTCGCCCGCCTCCGGCACCTCGTCGAGCCCGAGCACCTGGACGGGCCGCGACGGCTCGGCCTGTTCGACCGGCACGCCCTTCTCGTCGAACATCGCCCGGATCTTGCCGTCGGCGGTGCCCGCGACGAGGACGTCGCCTCGCCCGAGCGTCCCGGCCTGGACGAGCAGCGTCGCCACCGGCCCGCGACCGCGGTCGAGGTGGGCCTCGATGACCCGGCCGCGCGCGTCCTTGTCGGCGTTGGCCTTGAGCTCGAGCAGGTCGGCCTGGAGGAGCACGACCTCGAGCAGATCGTCGAGGCCCTCCTTGGTCATCGCCGACACCGGCACCATCGGCACGTCACCGCCGAAGTCCTCGGCGACGAGGTCGTGCTCGGTGAGCTGGGTCTTGACCCGGTTGGGGTCGGCGCCCTCGACGTCCATCTTGTTGATCGCGACCACGACCGGGACCTCGGCCGCCTTCGCGTGCGCGATCGCCTCCTCGGTCTGGGGCATGACGCCGTCGTCGGCCGCGACCACCAGGATCGCGACGTCGGTCACCTGCGCCCCCCGGGCACGCATGGCCGTGAAGGCCTCGTGCCCCGGAGTGTCGATGAAGGTGATCGGGCGGCCGTCGTAGGTGATCTGGTAGGCGCCGATGTGCTGGGTGATGCCGCCGGCCTCGGTCGACACGACATCCGCCTCGCGGATGGCGTCGAGCAGCAGCGTCTTGCCGTGGTCGACGTGGCCCATCACGGTCACGACCGGCGCCCGCGGTGCGAGCGTGTCGGGGTCCTCGGGCTGCTCGATGCCGAACTCGAGCTCCTCCTCGGACATGAAGTAGACCTCGACGCCGAGGTCGGCACAGATGATCTCGACCGTGTCGTCGGGCAGCGTCTGCTGCACGGTCGCCATCTCGCCCATCTCGAACAGCTTCTTGACGAGCGCCGCGCCGGTGACACCGAGCTTGTCGGCGAGCTCGCCGACGGTGATGCCGGACAGGACCTCGACGCGCTCGACCTCGATCTGCTCCTCGATCGGGACGTCGCGTCGCATCGGCCCGCGGCCGAGCTCCTGCTCCTCGGGCGCCTGACGCTCCCGCTTCTTCTTGCGGCGCGTCTTGCCACTGCTCGGGCCACCGGTGCCGCCGGGGCCACCCCGGCCACCGGCCGGCCCCCCGGGAGGCCCACCCGGGCCCGACCGTCCGACCGGCTGACGGTAGGGCGAGGACGGAGCACCCCGGCCTGGGGGCGCGCCCCGGCCCGGGGCGCCGCGACCAGCGGGAGGAGCGCCACCGGGCGCCTGGCGGCCACCCGCGGGCGGACCTGGCTGTGGCTGCGGGCGGGTCGGGGCCTGGCGCAGCGGCGGAGGAATCGAGCGCCTGCCGGACCCCTCCTTGGGCAGGGTCGGATCCTGGCGCCGGACGACCGCCGGCCCGTCACCGGTGACCGTCGGCGGTCCCTGCGGTCGCGACGACGGCGGGCGCAGCGGCGCCTCGCCAGGCTTGAGCCGCGGCGGCGGCGCTCCCGGCATGCGCTTGGCGGGTCGCTCGGCGCCGGCGTCGCGGTCGGGCTCGCCAGCCTCGCTCGGCGCGGTCGACTCGGCGCCGGCGGCAGGTGCAGCCGGCTCGGCCGGACCGTCGGTCCCGTCGGGCGTGGGGCGCTCGCTCGGTGCGGTCGGGGCACTGCCCGACCCGGCCGGGGATGCAGCGGCCTCGCGAGCGGCCTGCTCCTGCTCCTCCTGTTGCTGGCGCAGGTGGGGCGGCAGCACCTTGGCGGCCTTCTTGCGCTCGGGGGGCGCGGCGGCCTGCATCGAGCGGTAGCGCTCGAGCTCCTCCTGCTCGCGCTTCTTCCTGGCCTCGTCCTCGGCCTTGCGCTCCGCCTCGGACTTGCCGAGGGAATCGCGGAATCGGGCTGCCTCGGCGTCCGAGACGGACGACGAATGGCTCTTGGCCTCGATGCCGAGGTCGGACAGGCGACGCAGGACCTCCTTGTTGTGGAGGCCGGTCTCCTTGGCCAGCTCGTAGACGCGGACCTTGTTGCTCACGCGTTCTCGCTCCTCACGGTGCCGTCAGACACCTGGTGATGCACCAGCTCGGTGCGCAGCGCGTCCAGCGCCCTGCGCACCTGTTGCGCTGGGGCGCCCTTCAGGGCGCGCCGCACGGCGCTTGCGTCGCGGCGGGTCGCCGCATCGATGCAGTTGGGGTCGGGGCAGAGGTAGGCGCCGCGCCCGGGCAGCCGCCCGTGGGGGTCGAAGCGCACCCCCTCCGGTGTGCCGGCCAGGCGCAGGAGCTCGTCCTGCGGGCGTGCCGTGCGGCAGCCCAGGCAGGTGCGCATCGCTGCGTGCTCCAAAGGGTACTTCCTCCACGTCGGTTGGCGGATGCACGATCGGCGTCAGGCCCCCGCGTCCTCGTCGAGGACCGCCGCGGGGTCGTCAGTGTCGTCGTCCGAGTCCTCGAGGGCGGTCTCCCGCGCCGCCTGTGCGGTCTCGAAGGCCGCCTCGATGGCCTTCTCGCCCTCCGAGGACAACGGGTTGCCGAACTCGTCGATCAACCCCTTGTCGAACGCCTCCTGGAACGCGCGCTGCTCCTCGGCGAACTGGGTCTCGGACTTGATGTCGATGCGCCAACCGGTCAGCCGGGCGGCGAGCCGGGCATTTTGCCCCTCACGGCCGATGGCCAGCGACAGCTGGTAGTCGGGGACGATCACGAGCGCTGTGCCGTCGTCGGGGTAGAGGTACACGCTCGACACCTTGGCCGGTGACAGCGCGTTGCCCACCAGCTCCTCGGGCTCGTCGGCCCACCGGACGATGTCGATGCGCTCGAGCTCCTCGGCGTGCAGCTCCTTTTGCACCGCGCGGGCGCGCTGCCCCCCCGGCCCGACGCAGGCGCCGACCGCGTCGACGTCGGCGTCGTTGGACATGACCGCCACCTTGGTGCGGTGGCCGGCCTCCCTGGCGATTCCCTTGATCTCGACGATGCCCTCCTCGATCTCGGGCACCTCGAGCGCGAACAGGCCGACGACCAGCGCCGGATGGGTGCGGGAGCACACGATCTGCGCACCACGCAGCTGCTTGCGCACCTCGATGACGACCGCACGCGTGTGCGCGCCGTGCTCGAGCCGTTCGTTCGGGATCTGTTCGGAGTACGGCAGCAGTGCCTCGGTGCGGCCGAGCTCGAGCAGCGTGACGTTGCCCTGCTGGCTGACCTGCCCCGAGATGATGTCGCCCTCGCGCCCGACGTACTCGCCGTAGGTGGCCTCGCGCTCGGCCTCGCGCAGGCGCTGGAGCAGCACCTGCTTGGCCGTCTGGGCGACGATCCGCCCGAAGTCCTTGGGCTCCTCGCGCCACTCGGAGACGATGTTGCCGTCGTCGTCGAGCTCCTGCGCGTACAGCGTGACATCGCCCGTCACCCGATCGACCGAGACGCGGGCCTCGTCGGCGGTTGCCTGTGCCGAACGCTTGTACGCGGAGGCGAGGGCGTTCTCGAACGCTTCCACGACCGTGTGGAAGTCGATTCCCTTCTCACGCTCGATCTGACGCAGGGCGTCGATGTCGATCTTCACTCGCCTGCCTCCTCGTCTTCGTCGCCCGCCGCCGACCCGGTCCAGGGGCCCGGCTGCCGGTGTCCGCCGCCGTCGGTCACCATGGCAGCACGACCTTGCCGTGATCGACGTCCCCGATCGGGACCTCCACCTCGCCGCCGTCGATCTCGAGCGTGACACCGTCGCGGGCGACCGCCACCAGCGTGCCGGTCAGCTCGCGCGCACCCGGCACCTCCTCCACCCGGACCACCCGCACGTCGCGCCCGACGTTGCGCGCGAAGTCGCTCGCCTCGCGCAGCGGGCGGTCGGCTCCCGGTGAGGTGACCTCGAGCGTGTAGGCGCCCGCGATGAGGTCGCGCTCCTCGATCGCGTCGTCGACGCGTCGCGAGAGCATCGCGATCGCCTCGACGTCGAGCCCGGGATCGGGGCTCGTCGTCACCCCGTCGGCCGGTAGCGCCCCGGCCACGACCAACCGCACCAGCCGGCGACCCTTCTGGCCCTTGACGACCACGTCGAGCACCTCGGCACCGAGCGCGTCCGCGAGCGGCGCGGCGAGCTCGTGGATCACCCCGGGCAGCTGCCCGTCGTCGATCCGTGCCATCGGGGTTCCTCGTCGATCGTCGGGTCGGCTGCAACGTCCACCCGCCACAACCGGGCGGTTCCACGTGAACGGCCGGCCCACCTGGGCCGGCCGCCGCATGGACGTCCGTTGTCGTCGGGCGCCGGGGCGCGCCAGTCGCCCCCGAACATGGAGGGAGCGGGCCGAAGCCCGCCTGTCGTTCCGGAACAAAAACCGTACCACGGACCGGGGTGGGTCGCCACGCGCGCCCGGCTGCCACGACCCCGGGCGTCCCACTCCCGGGATGGGGTCCGAGGGCGCTCAGGCCACGGTCGGTGCCCCCTCGCCGCGCTCGGCCCGGATCTCGTCCGCCATCTCGGTCGCGAAGTGCACCAGTGCCTCGACGATGTCCTCCTCGCGCACGGTGGCGATCCGCTCGCCGCGCTTGATGATGTCGCCCTTGCCGTTGCCGGCAGCCACGCCGAGGTCGGCCTCGCGCGCCTCGCCGGGCCCGTTGACCACGCAGCCCATCACCGCGACACGCAGCGGGGCGTCGATGCCCTCGAGGCCCTTCTGTACCTGTTCGGCGAGGGTCCACACGTCGACCTGAGCACGACCGCACGACGGGCACGACACCACGTCGAGGCCGCGATCCCGCAGGTGCAGCGATTCGAGGATGGCGATCCCGGCCTTGACCTCCTCGACCGGATCCGCCGACAGCGACACCCGGATCGTGTCGCCGATGCCCTCGGCGAGCAACGTCCCGATCCCGACCGACGACTTGATCGACCCCGACTTCAACGGTCCCGCCTCGGTCACGCCGAGGTGGAGCGGGTAGTCGCACCGCTCGGCGAGCAGGCGGTAGGTCTGGATCATCACCCACGGATCGGAGTGCTTGACCGAGATCTTGGTGT
>CAZSQF010000065.1:0-11875 GCA_964608935.1 uncultured Actinomycetota bacterium
TTCAGCCGGCCGACGCGCCCGGAGCCGGTAGCACCGCCCGGCCGGCGTCTGGTCGCTGTCGGCCACTGCCTGCTCCCGCTCGTGGCACCGCAGCGTAGGGGGTCGCGGGCGCGCCACCCCGTGGCGGCGCGAGCGGGCGCGGTCCGGGCCGTGTGTGGTTGGCTGTGCCCCGGGAGCCACCCAGGAGACCTCATGGGCGAAGACGTCCGGGCGGCGTTGTCGCGTCTGCCACAGGTCGATGCCCTGCTGCGCCGCAGCGACGCCGAACGGGCCATCGACGGGCACGGCCGACGGGCGTTCACCGATGCACTCCGGGCCGAGCTCGACGAGGCCCGCAGGCTCGTGCGCGACGGTGGCGCGGCCCCGGACGACGCGGGGCTGGTGGCCGGCGCGGTCGCACGGCTCGATCGTCGCCGCCGGGAGCGCCTCACGCGGGTCGTCAACGCCACCGGTGTCGTGCTCCACACCAACCTCGGGCGCGCTCCGCTGTCCGCCGACGCCCGGGCCGCGGTGGCCGACGCAGCCGGCTACACCAACCTCGAGTACGAGCTGGCCTCCGGCCAGCGGGGCTCGCGCACGGCCAGCCTGGGCGCGCTCGCCGCCGAGCTCACCGGCACCGAGTCGGCCACGGTCGTCAACAACGGTGCGGCGGCACTGGTGCTCGTCCTCGCGGCACTGGCAAACGACCGGGAGGTCGTCGTCAGCCGCGGCGAGCTGATCGAGATCGGCGGTTCCTACCGGCTGCCGGAGATGATGGAGGCCGCCGGGGCGCGGCTGGTCGAGGTCGGGACGACCAACCGCACCCGGTTGGACGACTACCGGGCCGCGATCGGCGAGGACACCGCGCTGGTCCTCAAGGTCCACCGCTCCAACTATCGGCTCGTCGGTTTCACCGAGGAGGTGGCCCCTGCGCCGCTGGCGGCGCTGGCCGCCGAGCACGGTGTGCCGCTGGTGCACGACCTCGGATCCGGCCTGTTGCGTGCACCCGTCGACGGGGTTCTGGCCCACGAGCCGTCGGTCGAGACGTCGGTCGCCGCCGGCGCGGACATCGTGATCTTCTCCGGGGACAAGCTTCTCGGCGGGCCCCAGGCCGGGATCATCGCCGGCCGCGAGGCGCTGCTGCGGGCCTGCACCGGGCACCCCCTCGCCCGCGCGGTCCGTGTCGACAAGCTCCAGCGCGCCGCCCTCGAGGCCACCTTCGAGTCCCACCTGCGGCGTGACGTGCCGGTCGACGTGCCGGTGGTCGCCATGCTCCACACCGACGTCGCAGCACTGCGGGAGCGGGCCAGTTGGATGGCGGAGCAGCTCGGCCGCGGCGCCCGTGCCGTTCCGGTCGAGGGCGCCGCCGGAGGCGGTGCCCTGCCCGGCATCGAGCTGCCGTCCTGGGCGGTGGCGCTCACGGCCCCCGACCCGACGGCGCTGGCCGCGCGGCTGCGCGGCGCCGACCCGCCGGTGATCGCGCGCATCGACGACGACCAGGTGCTGCTCGACCTGCGGACGGTGCCACCGGTGCAGGACGCTGACCTGGTCGACCTCGTCCTGGACGCGCTCGAATGAGGGGCGGACCGTGACACACCGCGTCGTCATGACGGCGGGGCACGTCGACCATGGCAAGTCGACGCTGCTCCGGGGGCTGACGGGCATGGAGCCCGACCGCCTCGACGAGGAGCAGCGCCGCGGGCTGACCATCGACCTCGGCTTCGTGTGGACCGACCTGGCCGACGCCGAGGCCACACCCCCCCTCACCGTGGCGTTCGTCGACGTCCCCGGCCACGAGCGGTTCGTCGGCACGATGCTCGCCGGCGCCGGGGCGGCGCCGGCGGCGCTGCTGGTGGTCGCGGCCGACGACGGCTGGTCGGCCCAGTCGTCCGAGCACCGCGACATCCTCGACCTGCTGGGTGTCCCGCCGGTGGCGGTGGCGGTGACCAAGGCCGACCTGGCCGAGGACCGCCGCATCGACGAGGTCGTCGCCCAGGTCGAGCACGAGATCGCCGGGACGTCCCTCGACGGGGCGCCGATCGTGATCAGCGACGGCGTCTCCGGCCGGGGCCTCGACACGCTCCGGCGCGTCCTGCACGAACGGCTGGCGGCGCTGCCGGTCCCGGTCGATCTGGGGCGGCCGCGCCTGTGGGTCGACCGGTCGTTCGCCGTGGCGGGCGCCGGCACGGTCGTGACCGGGACGCTGGCCGAGGGGCGGTTCGAGGTGGGCGACGCGGTGCGGGTGCTGCCCGCCGGCCACGATGCCCGCATCCGCGGGCTGCACGCACTCGGCCGGCGGGTCGATGCGGCCGGTCCCGGCACGCGGGTCGCGGTCAACCTCGTCGGCGTCGACGTCGACGAGGTCGGCCGCGGGGATGCGGTCGTGGCGTCCGGGCCGTGGCGGGTGTGCGACCGGCTCGACGCCGTCGTGCGCGCCCTGCCCGGTCACGAGATCGACCGGACGGGTGCCTGGCACCTTCACGCCGGCACGGCCGACACGACCTGCCGCGTCCTGCCGGTGACCGACCCGGTACGTGGTCCCGAGCGGGACGGGCCGGACGACCCGGGAGCCGTCCGGCTCGTGCTCGACCGGGCGCTGCCGCTGGTCGCGGGCGACCGCTTCGTCCTGCGGGAGTCCGGCCGGCGGGCCACCGTCGGTGGCGGGGTCGTCGCCGACCCGGCCCCGCTGGCGCGGCCCCGCGGCGGCGCGGAGCGCAGGGCGCGGGCGCAGGACCTCGTCGCAATCGTCGACGCCGAGCGCGAGGCGCGGGTCGCACGGCTGCTCGCGGCCCGTGGTGGCGTCGAGCGCGCCGGCTCGTTGCTGGCCGCGGCCGGATGGCCCGAGGACCGGCCGGCGCCGGCCGGGGTGCAGCGGGTCGGCGACCACCTCGCGCTCGACTCCGCCGTGTTGCGCTGGAGCGAGGACGTCGGCGCGCTCGGCGCCGGCACCCACGATCGGACCGCGGTGGCGGAGGCCGCCGCGGGGGGGCGCCCGTCCGGCGGGCTTGCCGCCGACCTCGCGAACCACCTCGTCGAGACGGGCGTGCTGGTCCGAGCCGAGGGTGGCTACGCGCTGGCCGAGCACGCCGACGCCGCCGCGGCCTCGCGAGCGCACCGCGGCGCCATGGTGGTCGCCGAGCTGGCCGAGGACCCGTTCGTCCCGCCCGACCTCGACGACCTCGCCGAGCGGCACGGCATCGACCACCGCGAGGTCAACGCGCTCGTCCAGCGCGGCGACATCGTGCGCATGGGCCGGGTCGCGTTCGCGCGTTCCGCGGTGCGCGAGGCGATCGAACGGCTCGAACGGCTCGAGGCGGAGGTCGGGCCCTTCACCGCCGCGCAGGCCAAGGAGGCGTGGGGCACGTCGCGCAAGTACGCGATCCCGCTCCTCGAGCACCTCGACGCCATCGGGGTGACGGCGTTCGACGGGCAGCTGCGCACCCTCACCGACCGGCGGCCGGGCTGACGCCCGGCGGCCTACAGGACCTCGAACACGGCCTCGACCTCGACCGGCGCGTCGCGTGGCAGCGCCGGCACGCACACCGCCGAGCGTGCGTGCACGCCGGCGTCGCCGAGCACGGCTCCGAGCAGCTCGCTGGCACCGTTCGCGACGAAGTGGGGCTCGGTGAACTCGGGCACCGCGGCGACGAAGACCGTCAGCTTGACCGTCCGTACCGCATCGAGGTCACCCACCGCGGCGTAGACGACGGCCAGCACGTTGAGCCCGGCGATGCGCGCCAGCTCGGCACCCTGCTCGGTGGTGAGATCGGAGCCGAGCTTGCCGGTCCGGGGCAGCTCCCCGTCGACGACCGGGATCTGGCCGGCGGTGAAGACGAGCTGGCCCGATCGGCTCCACGGGTGGTAGGTCGCCGCCGGCGCCGGCGCCGGTGGCAGGGTCAGCCCGAGCTCGCCGAGTCGGTCCATCGCGCCCATCAACGCACACCTTCCTGTCGGTCGGGTCCCGGCCGCACCCGCAGCCTCAGCCCTCGCCCTTGGGCCGCTTGAAGTACGCCACGTCGTCGACGACGCACACGAGCTCCCACCCGTCGTCGCCCCACTGGTTGAGAATCTGCTGCAGGGCGTGGCTGATCAGGGGCGCGGTCGCGTACTCCCACTGGGTCACGGCGGGTCTCCTCGTCGGGCCGGTCGGCTTCCTACCGCAGCCACCGGCTCTCGGCAAGGTGGGATCGCCGAGGTAGGTGATCGACAGGGTGGCTCAGACGGCCTCGGCGGCGACGTGCGAGGCGACCCCGTCGGCGATCATGGCGCGCCGGTCCGCCTCACCCAGGCCACCCCAGACGCCGTACAGCTCGCCGTTGGCCAGCGCGTACTCGCGGCACGGGGCGATCGCGGGGCACGTCCCGCAGACGGCCTTGGCGGCGGCCTCGCGCGACAGCCGTTCGCGCTTGGGCTCGAAGCGGTTCGGCCCGAAGAACAGTGCGGTGTCGACACGGCGACAGGCGGCGTCCCGCTCCCAACCCTCGATGGTGGCCGACCCCGTCATGCGATCGAGCACGCGCACCCCCTCATGGCCTGCTGTGGTGCCACTCGGCCGCACTCTACGCCCGCCCACCCGCCGTGACTAGACCTCGGCCGCTTGCAGAAAGCATGCAGTCGCTCGCAACAGAACGCACCCGGGACGCGCCCCTCCGACCGGGCGCCGCATCAGGTGTCGTCGCCCGAGGTGGTCGAGCCACCGGGTCGGGCGGCGGCGGTCTCGCCTCCCGCCGTGCCGGTCGACGGCCCGGGCTCGAAGGGCTCGACCAGCACGACCGGGCCGTCCACGGCGTGGACCCGCACCGGCGTGCCGACCTTCGCGCGCTTGGCATCGCCGGTCCACCGCGCCCGCCACAACGCGCCGTCGATGTAGACGTGGCCCTCCGGGTTGAGCACCGACCGCACCGTCCCGGGACGTCCAACGAGGTCGTCGACGGAAACGCCCTCCGGGCCGGCCTGGGCGCGCAGCAGGGCCGTCATCACCAGAACGAAGAACACGAGCGCGAGCACCGTGGTGGCCGCCACCAGCCACCACGGCAGCACCAGGACCTCCGAGCCGTAGAAGTTGGCCGATCCGACGGCGAACGCGGCGGTCGCCAGCACGGTGGTGACCCCGAAGCCGGCGACGGCGGTGTCCACCGCGTACAGCAGCAGCCCGAGCACGACGAGCGCGACGGCCCACCAGGTCACCGGCAGCACAGTGAGCCCGAAGACCCCGACGGCCAGGGTCACGATCCCGGCGAGTCCGGCCACACCGAACCCGGGCTGGAACACCTCGAACAGCAGCAGCCCGAGCCCGAACACGACGAGGAGGTAGATGAACGGGCCCGTCGCCGCCGCATGCAGCACGCGCCGGACCAGCCCGAGGCTGTGGAAGCGGACCCCGACCTGCTCGGCCCGGATGGTCAGCTCGCGGTCGACGCCGCCGGCCTCGACCGTATGACCGTCGAGCTCGAGCAGGAGCGGCTCGAGGCCGCTGACGACCATCGTGGCCGCCCCTGCGGCCTCGAGCGCGGCCGCGTCCACCGGCTCCTCGAGCAGGCGCTCGGTCAGCTCGGGCACCCCGATCGCGTCGAGCCGCTCCGCGGTGCGCTCCCGGGTCGGGTAGGCGGCGTCCGACAGGTCCACCGGGTCGATCGGGCCGATGCTCGCATCCGCGGACAGCACCCGGATGTCGGCGGCCAGCCACAACAGTCCAGCGGCCCCCCGCGCCTCGGCGCCGTGGCCGAGCGGTCCGACGAGGACCGCGATCGGGACGGTCGATGCCTCCATGCGCTCGAGCAGGACGTCCACGTCGACCGACACGCCGCCGCCCGAGCTGAGCTGGAGGACGACGAGGTCAGCCCCCTGCGCCTCGGCCTGTTCGATCACGTCGATGATCTGGGCGCTGACGGGGGGATCGATGAAGCCGCCACGCAGCGGCAGGACCTCGACGACGGTCTCGGCGTCGCCGACCTCGGCGTCCTGGGCCACGGCGGGACCGGCCGTCAGCCCGAGCACGGTCAGGCCGAGGGCAGCCGAAACGAGGACGCGGCGGAATGCCGCAAGGACAGGTCGCATGGGCCGGGAGCGTACCCGTAGCGGCCGACTCCTAGGATGGCCGGCATGGCCAGCGAACAATCCTCCTCCGGCCCCGCCGCCGGCCCGCACGGCTACGACGAGCTGCTGCCGTCGAACGTGACGATCGTGACCGGCAAGGGCGGCGTGGGCAAGACGACGGTCGCCGCCGCGCTCGCACTCGCTGCCGTCGCCTCGGGACGTCGGACGCTCCTGCTCGAGGTCGAGGGGCGGCAGGGCTTCTCGCGGATGTTCGGCACGCAGCCGTGGGACTACACCGAGCGGGAGTTCCGCCCCGGGCTGTGGGGTGCCGCCCTCGACCCCGCCGACGCGGTGTACGAGTACCTCGAGCTGTTCTACGGCATCAAGCGGGTCCAGTGGGTCATGGAGCGCTCCCACGCGCTCGACTTCGTCACGACCGCGGCGCCGGGCCTGCGCGACCTGCTGCTGGTCGGCAAGATCTACGAGATCGAGGCGCGCCGCCGCGACGACGGTCGGCGCCAGTACGACCACATCGTCGTCGACGCGCCCCCGACCGGTCGGATCGTGCCCTTCCTCCAGGCACCCGAGGCGGTCACCGAGATCGTGCGGGTCGGCCCGATCCGTCGCCAGTCGGCGCAGATCAAGCAGATGCTGACCAACCCCCGCCGCGTCCAGGCGATCATCGTCACGCTGCTCGAGGAGATGCCCGTCCGTGAGGCGGTCGAGGGCGCACGCGCCCTCCAGGCGGCCGACGTCGCGGTCGGACCGGTCGTGGCCAACCAGATCAGCCGCCCGCGCCTCGACGGCGGAGAGCTGACCGCACTGACACAACTCGGCGCCGCCGGCCTGCGCGACCGGGCCGCGGCGGCCGGCGCACAGATGTCGGGCCGCACGGCGGAGCTCGCGCTGTCGCTCGCGACCGACCACCGCGCGCGTACCGACATGGAGCAGGAGCTGCGTGCCGAGCTGACGGCCGACAGCGACCTGCCCGTGCTGTCACTGCCGCTGCTGGCCGGTGCGACCTTCAGCGAGCCCGACCTCGAGGTGCTCGCCGACGTCCTCGCGTTGCAGGTCGGCGAGGCCGGACCCCGCGCCCGTGAGGCGCTCGACGAGGACGACGTCCGGGACCTCGAGACCGCGCGTGCCGACGGGGGGTGGGCGTGACGAGCCGGCTCGACGACGCACGCCGTCGCACCCTCGATCCCGCGATCCGGGACGCGTCGGTGCTGGTCACCACCGGCGCCGGCGGCGTCGGCAAGACCACGACGGCGGCGGCGATCGGGGTGGCTGCGGCGCGGGCCGGCCGGCGCACCCTCGTGCTGACCATCGACCCAGCGCGGCGGCTGGCGCAGGCCATGGGGCTCGACGGGCTCGAGGACGAGCCGTCGAAGGTGGAGCTGCCGGGCCCGGTGGCCGACGGCGGCGAGCTGTGGGCCATGATGCTCGACATGCAGACCACCTTCGACCGGCTCATCGACCGCCACGCGAGCTCGCCCGCCAACGCCCGTGCGATCAAGGCCAACCGCATCTACCGGACCCTGTCGTCGACGCTGTCGGGGACCCAGGAGTACATGGCGATGGAGCGGCTCCACGAGCTCCACGACACCGGCGACTGGGACCTGCTCGTCGTCGACACCCCGCCGACCCGCTCGGCGCTCGACTTCCTCGACGCCCCGAAGCGGATGACCTCCTTCCTGGAGGGGCGCCTGCTCACGCTCCTGCTCAAGCCCGGCGTCGCCGCGGGGCGCAGCATCGGCCGGGTGGTCGGCTTCGGGGCGACCGCGTTCATCCGGGTCGCCGGCAAGGTCACGGGCATGGAGCTGCTCGAGGACCTGGCGGACTTCTTCCGCAACTTCGAGGGCATGTACGAGGGCTTCAAGCAGCGGGCCGAGGAGGTCCTGGACCTGCTCCGCGAGCCCGCCTCCCTGTTCGTCGTGGTGACCTCGCCCGAACCGGCGCCGCTGCGGGAGGCGCACTTCTTCCTCGAGCGCCTGGAGCAGGAGGGGCTGCACAACGGCGGGCTCGTGGTCAACCGGATCCGGCCCGAGGTGCCGCGCGACCCCTCGGATCGTGCCCTGGCCAGGGCGGCCGAGGCGCAGCCCGACGATCGGGAAGGGCGCGGGGTCGGTGGCGCGTTGCGCCTCCTCGGGGAGGTCCGCAACCTGGCGACCCGACAGCGGCGCGACGTCGCGGCGGCGATGTACGGCGTGGACGTGCGTGCGCTCGTCGAGGTCCCGCTGCTCGCGGGCGACGTGCACGACCGCGACGGGCTGGACCAGATCGCGACGACCCTGACGACCGGGAAGACCCCTTCCTCCGAAGGATGAGCCATGACCGACAGTGACCAGCCTCCGGCCGGCCGCGCCGACGACCCGGCCGCGCGAGGGTCCGAGCCCGGCTGGCGACGCGGCCCCGACCCCGAGACCCCACCGTGGGCCGAGGGATCGGACGACAACGACGACGAGGCCTCAACCGGGTCCACCGGGCAGGAAGGGGACGGGGAAGAGGACCCGGACGGGGACGAGCCCGACCGCGGCGGCGCCGGCGGGCCCCGCTTCGAGGACGACGACCCGGCCCGGCCCGAGGAGGCGGCGCTCGCCCCGCTGCGCCGGGGCGTCCCGCCGGTCCGCCCGCCGCGGCGCACCGGGGTGTTCGTCGACCCCGACGACCTCCGCGAGCACGTCGGTGGGCTGCTGCGCGCGATCCTCGGCGGCTACGAGGTCGACGCCTTCGGCAACTTCACCTTCCCGCACGAAGGGGCCCGCGTGTTCGTCACCGTCGGCCCGAGCCCCATCGGGCCGACCGTCGGGGTGTTCTCGGTCACCAACCTCGAGCTCGACCTGACGCCGTCACTCGCCCAGTTCCTGCTGACGACCAACCACACGCTCGGCTTCGGGTCGTTCAGCTACGACGGGTCGAACCGGGCCGTGTGGCTCCGGCACACGCTGCTCGGCACCACGCTCGATGGCCCCGAGCTGCAGGCCACCGTCGCGGCTGTGGCCACCACCGCAGCGCGATTCGACGACGCCATCAAGGAGCAGTTCGGCGGGCGGACCTTCCAGGAGGCCCCCTCCGACGTCCAGCACCGGGTGGAGCCTCCGGAGACGAACCAGGACCCGGCGCCGCCCAACGCCGGCGGCTACCTGTGACGCGCTAGGAGGCGGCGGCGAAGCGGCGCTGGTAGGCGCGGCGCTGCCGTTCCGTCAGCCCACCCCAGACACCGAAGTCGATGTCGTTGTCCAGCGCGTACCGGAGGCAGTCGTCCTTGACCTGGCACCGCTGACACACCCGCAGTGCCGGTCGGGCCTGGGCGATCCCGCGCACGAAGAACTGCTCCGGGTCGAGGCCGCGACACCGCGCACGTTCGAGCCAGGTCGAATCCTCCACGCGCCCTCTCCCTCACGACGACACACAAGCCCCCGTCTGACGCTCGAGTGCCCCGCGCGCTCCGCAGATCACTGGGCACGGAACCTACGGACGAGCCGGCGGACACTCCATAGCCCGTCAGGGCGGATGCGCTGGCCTGAACGGTCTAGTCCCCACGCCAGGCACGGCGCGCCGTCCGAACGGCCGCGGTGGGGGACGACAGCCGCCCGTACACGAGCCGGTACGCTCCCGCGAGGCCGGCCGGCGTCGTCACCCACGGCGCCCGGGCGTGGCTCTCCCGACACCGATCCGACCCCTTCCGACCCGACCATGTGGCGAGGTTCTCGTGGGCTCCAAGCCGGGCTCGACCCCCGACCTCGGGGCCAGCGCAGGCGGTCGCCTGGTCGCCGTGGTCGTGCGGATGGTGCTGCTCGTCGGGGTCGTCGGCGCCACCAGCGCCCTCATCGCGGTGCTGATCGTGCCGGCCGCGCTCGCGACCAACGACTTCCTGTCGGCCGTGCGCACCCAGGTGCTCGACGTCCCCCCGATCGGGAGTGCCGACGCCCCACCGCAGAACTCGTACGTGTACGCGACCGACGGGTCCGAGCTCGCCGAGCTGACCTTCGAGGAGAACCGGGTCCCGGTCCGGTTGAGCGAGGTCCCACAGGTCGCCGTGGACGCGGTGCTCGCCACCGAGGACGCCGACTTCTACTCCCACCGTGGCGTCGACCACACGGCGATCGTACGGGCGGCGTGGACGAACTTTCGCACCGGCGGCATCGAGTCGGGCGCCTCGACGGTCACCCAGCAGTACGTCAAGCAGGCGTTCCTGACGCCGGAGCAGACCCTGCAACGCAAGGTCCAGGAGGCGCTCTACGCGATCCAGATCGAGCGCGAGCTGACCAAGGACGAGATCCTCGAGCTGTACCTCAACCGCACCTACTTCGGCCACGGCGTGTACGGCATCGGGACCGCGGCCGAGCGCTACTTCTCCAAGGACGTCGGGGACCTCACCCTCGGCGAGGCCGCCACGCTGGCGGGCGTGGTGCGCAGCCCGGAGCGCAACAACCCGATCACGAGCGTCGAGAACGCGCAGGCCCGTCGCGACGTGGTGCTGGCCCAGATGGCCAACCACGGCTTCATCACGCGCGCCCAGGCCGAGGCGGCGATCGACGAGCCGCTCGAGCCGAGCATCTCGGAGCCGACCCCGCCCGACAACCCGTTCTGGGTCGAATGGGTGTCCCGGCTGCTGGTCAACGAGGGGGCCGCCCAGGGGCTCGGCTCACAGCTCGACGCGTTCAACACGATGGGGGCCACCTTCGAGGAGCGGCGCCGGACGGTGTTCCAGTCGGGGCTGCGGATCCACACCACGCTCGACCCTGAGCTCCAGGAGCAGGCCGAGGACGCCATCCTCCAGCACCTGACCTACGAGGACGAGCCGCCCGAGGAGCTCGCGCGCGAGCCGATGGGCGCGATCATCAGCGTCGACCCCGAAACCGGGGCGATCACCACGATGGCGCTGGGGCCGCACGCGTACGGGTCGTGCTCGGAGGACGACAGCTGGCTCGGCGAGGACGACGATGGTCGGCTCCTGTGCGACCGCACCAAGCTCAACACGGCTGTGCCCGTGGAGGGCCAGCTGATCGGCCGCCGCCAGCCGGGGTCGGCGTACAAGCCGCTGCTGATCGCCGCCGCGCTCGAGGACGGCGTGCCACCGACGCTCGAGCTCGACGCCCGCGGGCCCCGGACGATCGAGGGCTGCCCGGGTGAGGGCGGCACCGAGGGCTGGACCGTGCGCAACGCCGGCGGCAACGACATCCTGGCGATGTACGAGGCGGTCCAGCGCTCCAGCAACGTCTACCACGCCCTGCTGGTGGCCGACATCGGACCGGAGAAGCTTCGGGACATGGCCCGGCGGCTCGGGATCCGCTCTTCACCGCTCGAGGGGTTCTGTGCCGCGGCACTCGGCGCCGAGTCGGTCACCCCGCTCGAGATGGCCAGCGCGTACGCGACCCTGGCCAACCGCGGCACCTACTGCGCGCCCTTCGCGATCACCAGGATCGAGGACGCCAACGGCCGCGTGCTGTGGGAGCACAGCCCCGACTGCGAGCGCGTGCTCGACACCGAGGTCGCCGACCGGGTCGTGGACATCATGGCCGGCCCCATCAGCGCTGGCGGCACGGCGCCGGTCGCGAACCTCGGCCAGTGGCCGACGCGCGGCAAGACCGGAACCACCAACGACTACATCGACGCCTGGTTCGTCGGGTTCGTCAAGCAGATGGCGACCGCGGCCTGGATCGGCTATCCGAACGGGCGGTCCCACTTCGCGTCGGTGGAGCAGGCACAGGCGGTCTGTGGTGAGGACATCCAGACGGCGGCGTGCATCGAGACCCGCTATCTCACGAACGTGACCATCGCCGGCAAGCACTACGCGCGCGTGTTCGGCGGGACCATCCCGGCGCCGATGTGGAAGACCTACATGGAGCAGGCGGTC
>CAZSQF010000066.1:0-9946 GCA_964608935.1 uncultured Actinomycetota bacterium
TTCTCGATGCGCTTGGCCAGTCCGTTGGTGATGTGGAGGATCTCGTCGTCGGCGCCGAAAATGATCTGCGCTCCGGCCGACGGGTTGTTGTCGTTCTTGCTCGCGTTGATGCAGATGTGCGCGAACGCGGTTCCGGCCGATCCCACCATCATGACAGCTGTGAGCGCGCCCACGATCGCGAGTCGGCGTCGATGTGTTCCCATGTTTGGCGTCTCCTAGGCCGCAGCATGGCCCGTGCCAGCGCGTAGCGCGATCATTCGTCCGGCCACGGACCGTGTCAACGCCTTTCACGGTGCGTAGCCGAGTGGGTACGTACAGGCAGCCAGGCGCGTCCGCTGGAGAGCAGCACAAGGCGGCCCCGGCCTGGAGGCCGAGGCACCTGGGAGACGATCCCTGCTTTAGCCCTCTGCCGCCTCGATCGTCGTCGCCGGCAGGTCGGTCAGGCGGGCGATGCGATGCGGGACGTCCATCTTCACCCACCGGGACAGTCCGGCCGGCAGCGTCGAGACGATGATCTCGTCGAACGTGCCCTGGCGCTCGAGGACGGCCCTGGTCGCCTCCACCGGATCGTCGTCGCCGACCTCGCCCTCGGCGCGGCCCCCTGCCGATCGGATCTTGTCGATCATCTGCTCGAGCCGGAGCCGCGCCCGCTCGCGCGCCTCGGCGACCTCGGCCTCGTGCCGCCGCTCGGCTTCGTCCATCACGGCCCGGGCGACCTCGTGGGACGGGTACTCGGCGAGGGCGAAGCCCCCCGTCCAGGCCGTCGCTTCGTGCGCGACCCTGGTCATGGGCACCAGGACGTAGAACCTGCGGACGGCCCGCTTGATGCAGTCCTCGACGGCAGCGTCGAGCGCGGTGCCACCCAGGGTCTGGTTCGCGACGATCAGGCAGCGGCCCATCAGCCGACCCTTCCGGTGGCACAGTTCCATGCTCTCCATGGTCGGCTCGTCGGTCAAGCATCCCGCCCGGCTCCTTCCGGGCCGTCCGGGCAGGCGCGGCCCGGCGGGTACGGTGCGGCCCCGATCCCGACCCGCCCGTGGAGCTGGCGTGGCCAACACGGAGCCCGGCGCCACCCGGCAGCACGACGACAGTGCCTTCGTGCGTGCCTGCCGGGGGTTGCCCCACGACGTCGTCCCGGTGTGGTTCATGCGTCAGGCCGGCCGCGCGCTGCCCGAGTACCGGGCGGTGAGGGAGCGGCACGCCTTCCACGAGGTCGTCACGAACCCCGAGCTGGCGGCCGAGGTCACCCTCCAGCCGGTGCGCCGCTACGGCGTCGACGCCGCGATCCTGTTCTCCGACATCGTCACCCCGCTCCAGGCGCTCGATCTGGGTGTCGAGATCCGCCCGGGCGTCGGACCGGTCACCGACCGCCCGATCCGGGGCAGCGAGGACCTCACGCGGCTGCGGCCGCTCGAGCCCGAGGAGGACGTGCCCTTCGTCCTGGACACGGTGTCGCTGCTCAGCCGCGAGCTCGCCGTCCCACTGATCGGGTTCGCCGGCGCGCCGTTCACCCTGGCCAGCTACCTGGTGGAGGGTGGCCCGTCCCGGTCCTACACCCGCACCAAGACGCTGATGTTCACCGATGAGATGACCTGGCACCGGTTGCTCGATCGGCTCGCGGATCTCGCCCTCGCCCTGCTGCGCGCCCAGGTGGCACGCGGTGCCGCCGCGGTCCAGCTGTTCGACTCGTGGGCCGGCGCGCTCCACCCCGACGACTACGAGCGCGCCGTGCTCCCGCACACCCGCAAGGTCCTCGACGGGCTGGCCGATCTCGGCGTCCCGAGGATCCATTTCGGGGTCGGCACCGGCGAGCTGCTCGGCCTGATGGCCACCGCGGGTGCCGATGTTGTGGGCGTGGACTGGCGGGTCCCGCTCGACGTCGGCCGGCGCCGTGTCCCCGACGGCGTCGCCCTGCAGGGCAACCTCGAACCCGCAGCCTGCCTCGCCCCGTGGGAGGTGACCGCCGAGCGAGTACGCGACGTCCTCGAGCGCGCCGGCGGGCGTCCCGACCACGTGTTCAACCTCGGCCACGGCGTGCTGCCCGCCACCGATCCGGACGTGCTTGCCCGTGTGGTCGAGCTGGTCCACCAGGAGGGTGAGGTCCGGTCCGCTGCGGGGACGGCCGGTGAGACCGCTCGTGGCTGATCTGTCGGTCGCGCTGCTCGACGGTGCCCGGCTCGCCGTGCCGCTGGCGGAGCGGACAGGCGTGCAGGTCGTCGCCACCACCACGGACACCCACCTCGACGTGGCCGGGGCGCTCGGGGCGGGGGGCGGGCTCGTGGTCGGTCTGGCCCCCGTTCCGTGGCCGCTCCACCCGCGCCTCCACGCCGAGGGATCGGCGCGCCTGCCGGCGTATACCGGGGTGGTGTCCTGGCACCACCTACCGGCCCTGCTGGACGCCCTCGCGCATGCCGTGGCCCCCGCCGCGCGCGGTGGGGCGCACATCCTGGTCACGGCGCCCGATCCCGGCAGCGACACCGAACCCGAGGATCTCGTGTTCCTGCGCGAGGTCGCCGCAGGCATGGAGGCCCGGGTCGAGCTGCCCCACCGGTCGGTTGCCTGGCGCGGGACGACGCGGTCGCCGACGGTCATCGAGGCCCTCGAAGCACTCGTCGAGGCGCACGGCCGTCTCGACGTGGCCGAGTGTCCGGTGGCGCCGGGCACCGGCGCGGACAGTGACCTCGCTGCCGCGGGGGAGCGCGTCGGCGCCCGGGTCACGACGGCCGATCTCGGGCGGGAGACGCTGCTCGACCTGCTCATGGCGGTGGTGGCCACCGTCGGCGACCACGAGGGCGCGGGATGACACCCCGACGCGTGGTCGTGATCGGCGGGGGCCTGACCGGACTCGCCGCGGCCTGGCACCTGCGGGAGCGCGCCGATGTCGTGCTGTTCGAGGCGTCGGACCGTGTCGGGGGCGAGATCGCCACCGTGGAGGTCGCGGGCCGCACGATGGACGTCGGTGCCGATGCCTTCCTCGCGCGCCAACCGGAGGCGGAGCGGCTCGCCCGCCGGCTCGGGTTCGGGGACGAGGACCTGGTTGCCCCGGCGTCCTCCCGGGTCCATCTGTGGACCCGCGGGCGGCTCCGGCCGCTGCCGGAGGGAACCGTCCTCGGGGCCCCGAGCGACCTCGTGGCGCTGGCCCGGTCGGGGGCGCTGAGCCCGGCAGGTGTTCTGCGTGCCGCGACCGAGCCCCTGTGGCCGCGCCGTCACGTGACGGGAGATCGCAGCGTGGCGGACCTCGTGGGGGAGCGCTTCGGCCGCGAGGTGGTGGACCGGCTCGTGGAGCCGCTGCTCGGCGGCGTCTACGCCGGACGGGCCGACCGCCTCAGCGCCGCGGCGACCGCCCCCGCCGTCTGGGAGGCGGCGGCCCAGCACCGTTCCCTGCTACGGGGACTGCGACGGGAGCGGGGTGCGGCCACGGACGGTGCCGGCCCGGTGTTCCTGACGCTCCGCGGCGGCCTCGGTCGGCTCGTCGAGCGGCTCGCCGAACCGCTGGGGGCGCGCGTTCGGACCGGTGTGCGCGTCACCAACGTGCGACACGACAGCGGATGGTCGGTCGCGACCGCCGACGGCGACGTCCGCGCCGATCACGTCATCGTGACCGTGCCCGCGCCGGCCGCCGCCGGGCTGATCCGTGGGACCTCGCCCGAGGCCGCCCGCGAGCTCGCCGGCATCCGCTACGCGTCCGTCGCGGTGGTGGTCCTCGTGTACGACGCCCGCGCGGCGCGGGCCGTCCCGGCCGGCAGCGGGATGCTCGTCCCCCGGACGGAGGGACGTCTCGTCAAGGCCGCGACCTGGACCTCCCGCAAGTGGCCGCACCATGCCGACCGTGACCACTTCGTGCTCCGCGCGAGCGTCGGTCGAATCGACCACCCGCCGCCGCTCGACGACGACACCCTCGCCGACCGCGTCGACGCCGAGCTGCGGTCGGCCACCGGGATCGGGGCGCCGGCTCTCGAGCGGCGGGTCGTGCGGTGGGACGACGCCCTGCCCCAGTACGACGTCGGCCACCTCGCGCGGGTCGACCGGATCCGCGCCGCGCTCGCCGCCGTCCCGCCAGGACTCCACGTCGGGGGTGCCGCCCTCGACGGCGTGGGGTTGACCGCTCGGGCGCGTGAGGCGGAACGGCTGGCCGCCGCGGTGGTCACTCCACCGGAGCCGGCTCGAGCAGCTCGGGGCCGTCGTTCCTGACGTTGTTGACCCGCTCGGTGATCGGCGTCGCGACCAGGTGCGGTGGCTCGATGGCCGCGACCGCGTCGGCGAGGTGGGGCGCCTCGTCGGGGTCCGCACCGAGCCAGTCGGCCCACAGCCGGCGCGGCAGGATCAGCGGCATGCGCGGGTGGATGCCCTCCATCGCGCCCTGCGCTGCAGTGGTGACGATGGCCGAGCTGAACAGCTCACCGTCCTCGGACCCGCGCCAGACGGACCAGACGCCGGCGAACGCGAGGGGTTCCCCGTCGGGGTCGGCCACGTGGAACGGCTGCTTGCGGCGGCCCTCGCCGCGGTCCTGCCATTCGTAGAAGCCGTCGGCGGGGAGCAGGCAGCGGCGCCGTGTAAAGGCGTCCGCGAACATCCGGCTGGTCGCGACGGTCTCCACCCGCGCGTTGATGGGTTGCCGCGCACCCTTCAGCTGGCGGGTCCAGTGGGGCACGAACCCCCATCGGAGCGTGCCGAGGCGCCGCGCCCCGTCGCGGTCGATGACGGCATAGACGTCGAGGCTCGGGGCCACGTTCCAGCGTGGCGGGAGCGGCTCGGTGCGCACGTCATGGACCTCGAAGTGCTCAGCGAGCTGCTCGGGGGTGGACACCGACAGGTACCGGCCGCACACGTGCTCGCTCCTCGACTCACCCGGTCCCGGGGCCGGCAGCCGCGGTGATCTCGACCTGGACCAGGACCCGGTCCTCGTCGGTCATCGCCTGGCGGTACTCGTCCCAGTCGTCGTGCTCCCCGGCGATGCGACGGTAGTAGTCGACGAGCAGCTCGAGGGCGTCGGGAAGGCCCACGACGGTGGCGGGTCCGTCGACCCGGACCCACGGGCCGAAGAAGGCATCGGTCATCACGCACAACGACGCCCGGGGATCGCGGCGCAGGTTGCGCGCCTTCGCGGATGCGGCGGTCGTCGACACGATGGCGTTGCCGTGGTCGTCGACCGTGGTGAGCACCGGGGACAGCTGGGGTGAGCCGTCGTCACGGAAGGTGTGCAGCACGGCCCGGTGATGGTCGCGGAGGAACGTTCGTGCGGCGTCGAGGCTCAACGGGATCTCCTTGTCAGCGCTCCTGTACCTGGAACCGCAATGCCTGCTCCGCCCCGTCCAGCAGTTCGTCGAGCAGCGTGAGCCGGTCGTCGCACCGATCGGTCTCGAGCAGCTGCTGGGCGTCGAACGGGGTCAGCGGCGCGACGACCGCCACCTGCCAGCACGCGACCCTGGGGTCCTCCTCGAGCTCGAAGTCGGCAGCGACACCCGGCTGGCCGGCCTCGGCCTGGAGCGCGAGCACCCGACGCAGCCGCGCCTCGACCCGCCGGCGGACGTCAGACACGGACAGCTCGCCGTGGTCGTGATCGAGCAGCTCGACCTCGGCGCGAGGATAGGGGGCGTCGGGGAGCCAGCGCCGCACCCGGATCCGGTCCGTGCCGACCGTGACGGCGAGCCAGCGACCGTCGTCCAACTCCTGTGCCTGGAGCACGCGTGCCACGCAGCCCTGTGTCGTCCGTTGCTCGCCACCGCCGACCTCGTGCCCGCGGGAGATCAACACGACGCCGAACTCCTGGTCGCGGGCGAGGACGTCGCGGATCAGCGCCCGGTACCGGGGCTCGAAGATGTGGAGCGGCAGGACCCGGTGCGGGAGCAGCACGGTTCCCAGGGGGAACATCGGCAGCTCTCGCACGGTGACGCCTCGCTGTGGGGAAGGGCCTGACCCGGTTCGATGCGGCGGATCCGCTGGCTCGGACCGGCAGGGTTGGCCAAGCGGCGGTACGCGTGGTACCACGTCTGCCATGAGTACGCTCGACACCGACACCATTCGCACCGCTCTGACCGACCTCGACGGCTGGGAGCTCGACGGCGACCGCATCGTCCGGGATCTGACGTTCGGCGGCTTCTCCGAGGCGATCGCGTTCATCAACCGTGTCGCCGACCTCGCCGAGGAGGCCGATCACCACCCGGAGCTGACCAACGTCTACGCTGACGTCCGCGTGGCGTTGACCAGCCACGACGCCGGTGGCGTCACGGATCGTGACCTGTCGCTGGCTCGTGCCATCGACGCCGTCGTCGAGGCCTGAGCTCCGACCGAGAGGGCCACCAGCGTGGAGGTACGGGTCGACGGCGCGGTGGCGCTCGTGACGGGAGCGAGCCGTGGCATCGGCGAGGCGATCGTCCGCGAGCTGTTGGCCTCCGGCGCCGGCGGCGTGGTGATCACGGGCCGGAAGGCCGAGGCGCTCGAATCGCTGGCCACCGAGCTCGGCGGCCGGGTCGTGCCGGTGGTCGGCAACGCCGGGGACGACGACCACGCCGCGCAGGCGGTCGCGGCGGCCGTGGACCGCTTCGGCGCGTGCGACCTGCTCGTCAACAACGCCGGCACCAACCCGGCCGCGGGCCGGCTGGCCGACGTCGACCTCGGCGCCGTCGACAAGACCTGGGCGGTCAACCTGCGGGCGCCGCTCGTGTTCGCGCGGGAGGCGTGGCGCCAGTCGATGGCGGAACGAAGGGGCGCAATCGTGTCGATAGGGTCGGTCGGCGGCATCCGGCCGGGCCCGTTGATCGGCGCCTACAACGTCTCCAAGGCGGCTCTGCACCACCTCACCCGCCAGCTCGCCCACGAGCTGGCCCCCGGCGTTCGGGTCAACGCGGTCGCCGGAGGGATCGTGAAGACGCGGTTGTCGGAGGCGCTGTGGGTCCAGGACGAGCAGGCGGCGGGCAGGACCCATCCGCTCGAGCGGCTCGGCACCCCCGAGGACGTGGCGCGGGCCGTGGTGTTCCTGCTGTCGGACGCGGCCTCTTGGATCACGGGCGTGGTCCTTCCCGTCGACGGTGGCGTGACGGGCGCCGGGGGCGCGCTGGCCGCGCCCGGGTAGCCGACCTCGACCGGCTGCGGCGGCGGGACCTCGCGGCACCCCGCGTCGCTGCCGATTGCCGCCAGCCCCGCCAGGTCGCCCGCCCCGAGGCGCACGGCCCCCTCGCCGGGGTGGACGTACATCAGCTGGTCCGGGTCGTCGACATGCCCGAGGCCGAGCACGTGCGCCAGCTCGTGCAGGAGCGTGGCACCCCACGAGGTCGCGCGGTCCTCGAACCCGGCATCGAGGTCGTCGCGCTCCACGTTGAGGACCACCTGGCCGGTGACGTAGACGCGGTCGCCGGCGTGCCCGACCGCCACGGGGACGCCGAGGCCTCGATCGAAGTGACGCAGCGGCAGGCCTGACTCGCCCGGACGCGCCCAGGTCACCAGCACCGGCGCCCACCGCTCCCCGTACCGGTCGGGCTGGTAGGGGGCACGGTCACCCTGTGGCGGTTCGTCGACCCGACCGGCGACGACGATGTCGAGGCCGGTCGCGTCACGCAGCCGGTCCACGGCCGTGTGGAGATCCTCGACGAGGTCGGCGGGGCCGCCCGTGAGGTCGTGGACCACGACGATGGGGGTGCAGGCGTCCCACCTCACCGGGGTGCCGTCGGCGTTCCGCTCCCAGACCGAGTATCCATCGGTGGACGCGCCGGTGCGGGCGACGCCCGGCAACCCGTCGGTGGTCAGCAGCGCTCCCGCGAGCAGGATGGTGCCGATTGCCGCGGCGACGGCCGCCACCCCGATGACGACCAGCCGGCGCCGGAGTGCCGGGTCGGGGACGTCGGAAGGTGGCATGCGGGGTTCCGGTTGCGAGGCGGCCGGGACGGGCAGTGAACCGGCTCGGTGGCAACCGCGCCCCGAGCGCCTCCTAGGATCGCGGCGTGGAGTCACATCTCGTCGTGGTCACCGGAGGCTCGGCCGGCATCGGTCGGGCCCTGCTCGCGGCTGCCCCGGCGGGCTCGACGCGCATCGACGTGAGCCGCCGTGGGACCGACCTCGAAGGGGTGCGCCACGTGGCTGCCGATCTCGCCGATCCGTCCGAGTGGGCCGGCGTCGCCGGCGCGATCGCCACGGAGCTCACCAGCCAGGCGTGGCAGCGCGTGACCGTGGTTCACGCCGCCGGCACGCTCGACCCGATCGGGTACGCGGCCGAGGTGGACGCCACCGCCTACGCCGCTGCGGTGCTGCTGAACAGCGCCGCACCGCAGGCGCTCGGGCAGCACGTCCTGACCGCGCTCGCGGACATGGACGTCCCCCGGGACCTCGTGGTCCTGACCTCGGGAGCGGCCCGGACGTCGTATCCCGGCTGGTCGATGTACAACGCCGGCAAGGCCGCCGTCGACCAGTGGGTCCGCACCGTCGGCGCGGAGCAGTCGGACCGCGGCGGCGTCCGGGTGCTGGCGATCGCCCCCGGGGTCGTCGCCACCGGCATGCAGGAGCTGATCCGCCGGACCTCGCCGCGGGACTTTCCGCGGGTCGAGCGATTCCGCCGACTCCACGAGGAGGGAGCGCTGGCCGAGCCCGAGGACGTGGCCCGGCGGCTGTGGCGGCTGCTCGGCGACCCGGACGTGAGCACCGGCTCGGTGCTCGACCTTCGCGAGCAGCGCTGACGGCGTCGACGAGGAGGAGACCGCATGGCCGGTCCGCTGTCCGGCATCCGCGTGGTCGAGCTGGCGGCGATCGGCCCGGTGCCCTACGGCGTGATGCTGCTGGCCGATCTCGGCGCGGACGTCGTCAGGGTCGATCGGCCCCCGTCCGCGGACGACCCGCTGGACACCGAAGCGTCGATGGTGGGGCTGTCGCGCAACCGGCGCTCGATCCGCGTCGACCTGAAGTCGCCGCAGGGGATCGAGATCCTGCGCCGGCTGGTCGAACGGGCCGACGTCCTGGTCGAGGGGTTGCGTCCCGGGGTCGCCGAGCGCCTCGGTGTGGGTCCCGACGACTGTCGGGCCGACAATCCCCGGCTCGTCTATGCCCGCATGACCGGGTGGGGCCAGGACGGACCGCTGGCGCAGCGCGCCGGCCACGACATCGACTACGCCGCCGTGGCCGGTGCTCTGCACACGGTCGGGCGGGCGGGGGAGCCGCCTCCGCCGCCGGTCAACTACCTCGCCGACTTCGGGGGCGGTGGCACGTTCCTGGCCATCGGTGTGCTGGCGGCGCTGCTGGAGCGCGAGCGGTCCGGGGTCGGGCAGGTGGTCGATGCCGCCATGGTGGACGGTGCCGCGTCGCTGACGGCGTTCGTCCGTGGTCTGCGGGCGCTCGGCACCTGGTCGATCGAGCGTGGCAGCAACCTGCTCGACGGTGGCGCCCCGCACTACGACACCTATAGCTGCGCTGACGGGCGCTTCCTGGCGATCGGGGCACTGGAACCGCAGTTCCACGCGCAGCTGTGCGAGCGGCTGGGGCTCGACCCCGACGCCTGGCCCCGCCACGACCGTGCGGCGTGGCCCGACCAGAAGCGGCGGCTGGCGGAGCTGATCGCGACCCGCACGCGTGACGAATGGGTCGCCCTGTTCGCCGACAGCGACGCATGCGTGGCGCCCGTCCTGGACCTCGACGAGGCGCCCGGCCATCCACACAACCGGGCCCGTGGCACGTTCGTCGCCGTGGACGGCGCGATGCAGCCGGCGCCGGCTCCCCGGTTCTCGCGGACCCCGGGGTCGGTCGAACGCCCGCCACCGGACCACGGCGAGCACACCGACGAGATCCTGAGCGAGATCGGCCTGGCCGCCGAGGACATCGCGTCGCTGCGCGATGCCGGCGCCGTCGCCTAGCGCTCCGGCCGGTGGGGCTACTCCTCCTCGCCCTGGTCCTCGCCCTCGTCGTCGTCTTCCTCGTCGTCCTCGTCCTCACCCTCGTCGTCCTCGTCCTCGTCCTCGTCCTCGTC
>CAZSQF010000066.1:10046-11692 GCA_964608935.1 uncultured Actinomycetota bacterium
GGATCGACCTCGACGCACGGGCGGTCGTCGGCATCCCGGATGTCGTCGAGCACGTCGGGCTGCGGATCGGCGTCCTCTCCGGGTGGCTCGGCGAAGGCGTAGCCCTCCGGGCACTCGGGCTCGGGCTCCGGTGCGATCTCGACGCAGGGCCGGCCCTCGTCGTCGGTGATGTCGGTCAGGATCTGCGGGAAGAAGCCGTCCTCGTCGGCCTCGGCCGGCGGATCGGCGAACTCGTAGCCCTCCGGACACGCCTCCGGCTCGTCGTTGAGCACCTCGAGCCCCGACAGGTCCGGTGGCACGAAGTCCTCGACCTCGAGTCCTTCGACCGCCCGCGCCATGTACTCCCCCCAGACCGGTGCCGCGAGCGACCCGCCCGTGGCCGATCCCTCTTCGACCTCGATGGGAGCGTTGTCGAGGTTGCCCAGCCACACCGACGTCGACAGCTGCGGCACGTAGCCCACGAACCAGACGTCGCGGCTGTCGCTGGTCGTGCCGGTCTTGCCCGCCACCGGGCGACCGATGTCGGCGGCCTGCCCGCTGCCGCCCTCGACGACGCGACGCAGACCATCCGTGACGGTGCGCGCGACCCCGACGCTGACGGCCTGTTCGTCGTCGAGCGAGGGCTCCCAGATCACCACGCCCTGCGCGTTCTCGATCCGCGTGATCAGGTGCGGTGTGAGATGGGCACCCTCGGCGGCGAAGGTGCCGAAGGCGGATGCCATCTCGAGCGCGGTGAACTGGTCCTGGCCCAGCGTCAAACCGGCGAAGGGCTGGAGCACCGGCCCTTCACGGCGTTGGGTGATGAACGGCTCCTCGCCCTTGTCGCGCGGGAGCCCGCTGCGGCGGGCGGCGTCGATGACCCGCTCACGGCCGACGTGCTCCTGCATCTGGAGGAACACGGTGTTGGTGGAGGAGGCCGTCGCCTGCTCGACCGTCTGCTCTCCGAACGCGGCGTCACCGAAGTTGCGGAACTCGTCGTCGCCGATCTCGAGCGTCGCCGGCGCGCGGAACCGGGATCGTGGGGACCAGCCGTCCTCGACGAAGGCCTGGAGCGTGAACGCCTTGAACGTGGAGCCGACCTGACGGTCGCTGACCAGGGCGGTGTTCAGCGGCTGCTCGACCGCGTCGGGGCCGCCGACCACCGCGCGGACGCCCCCGCTGCGCGGGTCGATCGTGACGATCGCACCGGTGTCGGTCGGTCCGGTGGCGATGGCGGAGGTGAGCACCTCCTGCGCGGTCGCCTGGAGCCGCTGGTCGAGCTGGGTGTGGATCCGCAGGCCGCGGAACAGCTCGCCCGCCTCGAACTCCGGCAGCTGCCCGAGCACGCGACGGACGGCGTCGAGGTAGTAGGTGCTGGGTCCGAGGTCGGCACCACGCCGCTCGACGACCGCGGGCAGCCCCTCCGCGACGAGCCGGTCGTGCTCGTCCTGGGTGATCCAGTCCTTCTCGAGCATCCCGGCGAGCGAGGCCCGTCGCCGGGCGTCCACGCGGTCGGGGTTCTCCAGTGGGTCGAGGTTCTCGGGCGACGAGAGCATGCCGGCGAGCATCGCCGCCTCGTTGACGTCGAGCTCACGCGCCGGGTGGTCGAAGTAGGTCCGCGACGCCGCCTCGATGCCCGTGGCCCCGCGCCCCCAGTAGGCGGTGTT
>CAZSQF010000067.1:0-7543 GCA_964608935.1 uncultured Actinomycetota bacterium
ATCCGCTTGGCCAACAGCGCCTGACCGACGACGTTGTTGAGCTTGTGCGACCCGGTGTGGGCGAGGTCCTCCCGCTTGAGCCACACCTCGAGCCCGATCGCCTCGGACAGGCGGGCGGCGCGGTACAGCGGGGTCGGCCGCCCGCCGTAGTGGCGCAGCAGCCGGTCGAGCTCGTCGGCGAAGGCGGGGTCGGCCTGCGCGTCGCGCCACGCGTCGGTGAGCTGGGTCAGCGCGCCCGACAGTGCCTCCGGCACGTACTGGCCGCCGAACCGGCCGAAGTATCCCTCGCGATGGCCGGCCGGCAGGTCGGTGGTGGTCATGGTGCCTCCAGCTCTGCGCGCGACCCGGCCTCGACGAGAGCGGCGACCGCGTCGCACGGGTCGTCGGCCCGGACGAGCGCTTCGCCGACCAGGACCGCGTCGGCGCCCTCACGTGCCGCGCGGACGACGTCGTCGGGGGCGCGCACACCCGACTCTGCCACGGCCAGCGCACCGTCGGGCACCTCGGCGCGCAGCCGCGCGAACGCGTCGCGGTCGAGGTCGAACGTGCGCAGGTCTCGGGCGTTGACGCCCACGATGTCGGCGCCGATGCGTGCGGCCGTCGCGACCTCGGCCTCGTCGTGCACCTCCACCAGCGCGCTGAGGCCAGCCGTGTGGACCTCGTCGTGGAGCCGTGCGAGCGTGCGCTCGTCGAGCGCCGCCACGATCAGGAGCACCGCGGCGGCACCCGCCAGCCGCGCCTCCCAGACCTGGTAGGGATCGACGACGAAGTCCTTGCGGAGGGTGGGGATGCCGAGCGCGGCCACCGCCGCGAGGTCGTCCAGGCTGCCGTGGAACCGGTCGGGCTCGGTCAGCACCGACACCGTGGCCGCGCCCCCGTTCACGTAGGCCCGTGCCTGGCGGACGGCGTCGAGGTCTGGGGCGAGCGCGCCCTGCGACGGCGATGCACGCTTGATCTCGGCGATGACCGCGACCCCCGGCCCGGCCAGGGCCTCGCGCAGCGCCGGCGGGGGCGGCCGGTCCTCGGCCCGTGACCGCAGGGACGCCAGCGGCTCCGCAGCGCGGGCGCGGTCGACCCGGCGCCGCGCGCCGGTGAGCAGGTCATCGAGGTAGGTGGTCACGAGGCAGCTCTCGGAGGTGGCCGGGCCGGGTCACGGTCGTCGCGGCGCAGCTCCTCCGCCGCCTGCACCGCGGCCAGCACCGCTCCCGCCTTGGCACGGGTCTCGCGCTCCTCGGCATCCGGCTTGGAGTCGGCGACGATCCCGGCGCCGGCCTGGACGTAGGCGGTGCCCTCCTTCAGCACGACGGTGCGGATGGTGATGCAGGTGTCGACGTTGCCGGCGAAGTCGACGTAGCCGACCGCGCCGGCGTAGGGACCGCGCCGGGTCGGCTCGAGGTCGTCGATGATCTGCATCGCGCGCACCTTGGGGGCCCCCGACACGGTGCCGGCGGGGAACACCGCCTTGAGGACGTCGACCGGCCCGAGCCCGTCGCGCAGCTTGCCGGTGACCGAGCTGACGAGGTGCATCACGTGGCTGAAGCGCTCGACGTGCATCATCTCGTCGACCCGCACCGAGCCGACCTCGCACACGCGACCGAGGTCGTTGCGGGCCAGGTCGACCAGCATCACGTGCTCGGCACGCTCCTTCGCGTCGGCGATCAGCTCGCGTTCGAGCTCGCGGTCCTCCTGCGGGCTCTCGCCCCGCGACCGCGTACCGGCGATCGGCCACGTCTCGACGTGTCGGTCGTGCACCTGCACCAGTGCCTCGGGGGACGACCCGACGATCTTCGCGTCACCGAAGTCGAGCAGGTAGAGGTACGGGGACGGATTGATGACTCGCAGCACGCGGTAGAGGTCGAACGCCGACGCGGCGGTGTCCACCGCGAAGCGCTGGCTGACCACGGTCTGGAAGGTGTCGCCGGCACGGATGTGCTCCTTGACCCGCTCGACCATCTCCTCGTACACGCCCGGTGCGAGGTTGCTCACGGTCGTGTCGGGCTGGCCGAGGCCGGGCGGAGCCACCGCCGGCAATGGGCTGGCCGCCGCGGCCAGCCGGTCGACGACCGCGTCGGTGGCCGCGACCGCGTCGTCGTAGCACGACGCGAGATCGTCGCGCTCGACCTCGCCGACGACCACGTTGGTGACCACCGTCATGACCTGGCGGAGGTGGTCGAGGGCGACCACGTGGCGCGGGAACATCATGAGCACGTCCGGCAACCCGAGCTCGTCCTCCCCCGTGTCCGGGATGCGCTCGACCTCGCGCACCGCGTCGTAGGCGATGTAGCCGACCGCGCCCCCGTGCAGGGGCAGGTCGAGCAGCTGTGGCGCGCCGAGGGCTCGGGTCGCCCGGGACAGCGCGTCGAGCGGACCGGTGGCGTCCCGGACCTCGTCGGGCGGTGTCCCGTGCCAGCTCACCTGGCCGTCACGTCCGCTGAGCACCAGGAACGGGTCGATCCCGACGAAGGAGAAGCGCCCCCACCGCTCGCCGTGCTCGGCCGACTCGAGCAGGAAGCTCGGGCCGTCGCCGGCCAGCTTGGCGTAGGCGGACAACGGCGTCTCGAGGTCCGCGAGCACCTCGCGCCAGACCGGGACCACGTCGTGCTCGCGGGCCAGCTGCACGAATTCGTCCCGGGTGGGGTGCACGGTCACGCGTCAGGCTCCTCTGCCGTCGGGCAGGTGCCGATGAAAGCAGCTGCGTTCCCCGGTGTGGCAGGCGACGCCGGCGCCGCCCTGGTCGACGAGGACGAGCAGGGTGTCACCGTCGCAGTCGACCCGCACCTCGACGACCCGTTGGGTGTTGCCCGAGGTCTCGCCCTTGTGCCACAGCTGGCCGCGAGAGCGGCTGTAGAACACCGTCTCGCCGAGCGCGAGCGTCCGCGCCAGCGCCTCGCGATCCATCCAGGCGACCATCAGCACCTCGCCGCTGTCGTGCTGCTGCACGACCGCGGTGACCAGTCCGTCGTCGTCGAAGCGCACCAGCGCGAGCTGGTCGTCGGTGAGCACGCCGCCCCCTGTTTGTCGAGCAAGCAAGCCCGGCTGGCGGCTCCCGCGGTGGCCGCCCTCGCCGGATCCTGCGAAGGGCACAAGCCTACCCACGCGCGCACGGTGCCCCGGCCGCGCAGGGGTGCAGCACGGCCCCGGTGATGTCGTCTACGGTCCGGCGTAGGTTCGATCGCCGAGGACGAGAGGGGCGCGTCGTGGACACTGCGGCAGCCTGGCAGCCAGACCCGACCGGGAACCACGAGTACCGCTGGTGGGACGGCCAACGGTGGACCGAGCACGTGGCCGACGCCGGCCAGGCCTCGGTCGACCCCTTGCCGGCGGACGCTCCGGCACCGGCCCCTCCGGGCGACGGTCCGCCACCGCCCGGTGGGGACGAGCCGACCGGGACCACCGGAGGCCAGCAGGGCGCCCAACCCGAGGGTCAGCAGCCGGGCTGGGAGCAGCCCGGCGCAGCGCAGCAGCCCGATGCAGCGCAGCAGCCCGGCGCCCAGCCCGCATGGGGCCAGCAGGGAGCCGCCCAGCCACCGGCCGGCGCGCAGCCGGCGTGGGGGCAGCAGGCGGCCGGAGCGCCGCCGGCCGCCGGGGCCAGCACCGACGGTGTGGCCATCGCCGCGGTGGTGATCGGCATCCTGTCGCTGTTGGTGTCGTGGATCCCGTTCGTCGGACTGCTCGGGCTCGTCGGCGGGATCATCGGGCTGGTGCTCGGGTTCGTGGCGCGTGGCCGCATCAAGCGCCGCAACACCCCGGGCAACGGCGCGGCCATCACCGGGATCGTGACCAGCGCGCTCGCCGTGGTCGTGTCGATCGTCGTCACGATCGGGATGTTCACCTTCCTCCGGCAGTTCGAAGGCGGCGTCGGCACGTTCGCCGACTTCGCGGAGTGCATGGAGGAGGTCGGCGACCCCGAGGAGTGCGAACAGATCCTCGAGGAGGGCCTGCCCCGCTGGTTCTTCGAGGACTAGGGGCGCCGGCGGGATGGTCGCGATCGCGGTCGTCGGAGCGGGGGATCCCCCGCCCGACGACGAGGTGCGGGCCGAACAGGTCGGTGGCGGCCTGGCCCGCGCGGGCGCCCTCGTCGTGACCGGTGGGCTGGGCGGCGTGATGGCCGCAGCGTGTCGAGGCGCACGGGAGGCCGGGGGGACCACGCTCGGACTGCTGCCAGGGACCGAGCGGGAGGCCGCGAATCCCTGGGTGTCGATCGCCGTCCCGACCGGCCTCGGCGAGGCCCGCAACGCGCTGGTTGTCCGCGCCGCCGATGCGCTGGTGGCCGTGGGCGGGGAGCACGGGACGCTGTCGGAGATCGCGTTCGCCCTCAAGGCCGGGGTCCCGGTGGTCGGACTGGACACCTGGGAGCTGCGTCGACGCGGGCAGGTCGATCCCGGCATCGTCGTGGCCGGCTCGCCGGAGGAAGCGGTCCGGGTCGTGCTCGAGCTGGCCGGCGCCCGCGGGTGAGATGCCCCGCCTGTGGCCGTCCGGGTCGGGTCGAGCTCGGCCAGCCCCGCCAGGTCACCTCGGGCTCGATCGCCGGCGTGCTCGAACGCGTGCCCGTGGTGCGCTGCGACAGCGGCCACCGCGAACCCGGCCTGTCGACGCGCGCGACCGTTGCCGAGGTCCTGCGGCGCTGCCGCGACGCGATCCCGCACGCCCGGTCCCGGCTCCTCCGCGGTGACACGTGCTCGGCCTGCGGCGCGCGACTGCTCATGCCCGTGCGGCGGACCGAGCGCGTGGTCACCCTCGACGGCATCGACGACCTTCCGGTCATGACGCTGCGCTTCGACGTGCCGATGACCCGGTGCCCCGACTGTGGCCTCGATCAGCTGCCGACCCGGTCGCAGGAGCACCTCGACGATGTCGTCGACCAGCTCACGGCCCGTCCCGGCGCACGGTGATCCCCCGTGCCTCCATGCGACGCTTGACCTCGGCGACCCGCAGCTCCCCGAAATGGAAGATCGACGCCGCCAGGACCGCCGAGGCGCCGCCCTCGAGCACCCCGTCCGCGAGATCGTCCGCGGTGCCGGCTCCACCGGACGCGATCACCGGGATGCGCACCACCGCGGTGACGGCGCGCAGCAGCTCGAGGTCGAAGCCCTGCTTGGTGCCGTCCCGATCCATCGAGGTGAGCAGGATCTCGCCGGCTCCGAGCTCCGCGGTCTGCGCACACCATTCGACCGCGTCGATCCCCGTGGCGGTACGCCCTCCGTTGACATGGACCTCCCAGCCGGCGGACGGGTCGTCGGCCCGGCGCCGCCGCGCATCGACCGCCGCGACGACCGACTGGGAACCGACCGCGTCGGCTGCCTCGGTCAGAAGCTCCGGGCGCCGGACCGCCGCCGTGTTGAACGCGATCTTGTCCGCGCCGGCGTGCAGCATCAGGCGCGCGTCGGCCACCATGCGCATGCCCCCACCGACCGCGAACGGGATCGACACCTGCTCCGCGGTCCGGGTCACCATGTCGAGCATGATGTCCCGCGCGTCGCTGGACGCCGTGATGTCCAGGAACACGAGCTCGTCGGCCCCCTCCCGGTCGTAGAGTCGCGCGAGCTCGACCGGATCCCCGGCGTCGCGCAGCTCGACGAACTGCACGCCCTTGACGACGCGACCTCCGGTGACGTCCAGGCACGGGATCACGCGGGTGGCGAGCGTGTCTCCGCGGGTCGCGGCAGGGACGATGGACGTCATGCCGGGGTCTCCGCGGTCGTCGCCAGTGCCGCCTCGATCGTGAAGGCGCCGCTGTAGAGCGCCTTGCCGACAATCGCCGCGTCGACCCGGTCGTGACAGGCGGCGAGCGTCCGCAGGTCGTCGAGGCTGTGCACCCCACCGGACGCGGTCACGCGCGCCGACGTGGCGTCCGCCACGCGCCGGAGCATGTCGATGTTCGGCCCCTGGAGCATGCCGTCCCGTGCCACGTCGGTGTAGACGAACCGCGGCACACCCATGTCGGTGAACGTGGCCAGCGCCGCGAACAGGTCGCCGGCCTCCTCGGTCCAGCCACGCGCCTGGAGCGTCGTTCCCCGCGCGTCCAACCCGACCGCGATGCGTGGACCGACGGTGTCGAGCACCCGGGCGACGAAGGGCGGGTCGGTCAGGGCCATCGTGCCGATGACCACACGCTCTGCCCCGTAGGCCAGCGCCGCCTCCACGTCGTCGAGCGTGCGCACACCACCGGACGCCTGCACCTTGCACCCGGTCGCCGCGACGATCGCCTCGACGAGATGCCGGTTGCGCGGCTCGCCGGTGAACGCGGCGTCGAGGTCCACGACGTGGAGCCATTCGGCCCCCGCGGCGGCGAATCGCTGGGCCGCCGCGACTGGGTCGACGTCGTAGACGGTCTCGGCGTCCGCCCGCCCTTGCGTCAATCGCACGGCGCGGCCGTCCTTGATGTCCACGGCTGGATACAGGGTCAGCACCACGGGCTCCTCGAGGACGCGAGCGTAACCGTGGTCCCGGGCGTCGAAGTTCAGGAATAGGTCACGTGGAGGCGGCCGTCGGCCTCGCTCGGCCCGTCCGCGTCGGCGGCCCGGCTGGCAGGCGGCTCGACGGGTCGGGGCGCGCTGCTCTCGGCGAGCTGCCTGAGCGCCGACACCGGATCGGAGTGCGAGGAGCGCGCGGATGCGATGACGTGGGCCCTCGCCGGTAAGGGCGGGCCGGTTCACCCGTCAGGCCCCGCGACGGCGCCGGAACCGCCGGCTCCGCGACACAGGGAGAGCGCACCATGACCACCGCGACCACCACCCGACGTCCGACGCTCCGCGCCCTCGGTGCGGTCGCGCTCGCCGCGGTCCTGGCCTTCGGGCTGGCCGCACCGGTGCAGGCCGAGCAGCTGGCGCCCCTGCCCGAGCCGACCCCCACGGCCACGATCGACGCCGAGCCGCACTGCGAGCACAACGAGGGACCGGGGATCGCCTTCCAGACCTCGCTCAATCCTGAGCCCGAGGACGGCAACCAGGTGATCCCGCTGGCGCGCTACCGGCCCGCCGGCGGCGGTGAGACGACCACCGTGTCCGGACCGTCCGGCTACATGCAGACCGAGGTCGGGGACTTCGAGGTCCAGGCCGTCTACCACCAGCCTCCGCTCGTGCAGAAGGGCGTCGTCAACCCGGTCGTGCACCCCGGCGGCACGTGGGCCTCCGACTGGGTCCCGGTGACGGTCACCTGCGTCGACCCCGAGCCCGACCCGGAGCCCGAGCCTGAGCCCGAGCCCGAGAACGAGCCAAACGGCGGCGGCAACGCCACCGACACCCAGGTCGAGGGCGACATCGTCCAGGCCACCCCGAACTTCACCGGCTGACTACCCGCGCGGCCCGACCGCTTCGAGCGCGGTCGGGCCTCAGCACCTCGAGGAGGCGATGACGATGATCACCACGGCCCACCCCGCGACAAGCCCCCACCGCGCCCGCCTGCGCCAGCTGGCCGGCGCAACCCTGATCGGGCTGCTGCTCGCCGCCTGCAGCCCCGGGCCGGTCGACGAGCCCGCGTCGGCCGACACCCCTGAGCCCGAGGTCGAGGCCCAACCGGAGCCGGAGCCCGAGGTCGTCGAGGT
>CAZSQF010000067.1:7643-9489 GCA_964608935.1 uncultured Actinomycetota bacterium
CCCCTGAGCCCGAGGTCGAGGCCCAACCGGAGCCGGAGCCCGAGGTCGTCGAGGTGCCGGAGGCCGCCGTCGACGAGCTCGAGCCCGCCACCGTGGTGCGAGCCAGAAGCGAGGTCGCCGTCTACGACCGTGTCGGCGGGGAGGAGCCGACGATCGTGCTGCCCGCCACCACCGGGTTCGGCTCGCCCCTGACCCTGCTCGTGACAGGAGCTGGCGACGGTCCGGACAGTGGCTGGCTCGAGGTCCTGTTGCCGGTGCGCCCCAACGGGACCACCGGGTGGGTGCACGTCGACGGCCTCGAGCTCCACACCGTCGAGCTGGCCGTCGAGATCGACCTCGACGCCCGTGAGCTGACCGTCCGCGACGGCGACGAGGTCGTGCTGACCACCCCGACCGCCATCGGTGACGCCGACCACCCCACGCCGACCGGCGCCTTCTTCGTGACCGACAAGCTCGACACCGGCGACCCGAACGGCCCATACGGCCCGTACGCGATCGGGCTGTCCGCGTGGTCCGACGTCCTCACCGAGTTCGCCGGCGGTGACGGGCAGGTCGGCATCCACGGCACGAACGTCCCGTCCAGCATCGGGGAGGCCGCCTCGCACGGCTGCCTCCGGATCGGCAACGACGTCGTCGAGCAGCTCGCGCACCTGCTGCCGCTCGGGACGCCGGTGACGATCTCGTGACATCATGGCGACCCTGGGCATGACCGGAAGACCCTCTCATGCGCGACGACGTGGAGCTGGTCACCGCCGCCCGGACCGGCGAGCCCGACGCCTTCGGGCCGCTGGTCGAGCGGTGGCTCGACCGCTGCTGGGAGGTGGCCTGGCGCATCCTCCACGACCGCGACCTGGCCGCCGACGTGGCGCAGGAGACGCTGCTCACCGCCTGGCAGCAGCTGGACCGACTGGACCAGCCGGCGTCGTTCGGGGGCTGGGTGCTACGGATCGCCCGCAACCGGGCCCTCGACCGCCTCGAACGAGAGCGACGCGCCGTGCCGACCGGTGACCCGGAGCTGCTCGAACCGCGCGGCCAGCCGGTCGGGGACGACGATCCCGTGGCCGCGATCGGCCGGGCGGAGCAGCGCGACCTGGTGTGGGCAGCCGCGGCGGCCCTCGGCGAGCGTGACGCGAGCATCCTGGACCTCCACCTGCGGCACGGGCTCGAACCGGCGGAGCTGGCCGAGGAGCTCGGGATCGCGCCCAACGCCGCACATCAGGCCGTGTTCCGCCTGCGGAAGCGACTCGGTGGTGCGATCCGGGCCTGGTTGCTGTGGCACGGAGGAGACCCGGACTGCGTCGTCATGCGGGCCGAGCTCGTCGCAGCGGGCGTCGACCGCTTCGGGTCGGATGCCGTCCGGGCGATCGAGCAGCACGTCGAGGGTTGCGTCGCCTGTGCCGAGGAGCGCGACCGGGTGACCGCGCCGGCGGCGATGTTCTCGGCGGTCCCGCTGCTACTCGTGCCGGCCGCGGCCCGAGCGGAGATGCTCACGGAGCTGGTCCGGGCCGGTGTCCCCGTGACCGCCGCCCTCGACACGCCGGCCGGCGCCGAGGACGCCGGTCTGCGCTGGCGGTCACGCGGTGTCGCCGCGGTCCTCGTCCTGCTCGTGATGGTGGGCGGGTGGCTGCTGTGGCCGACCGGGCCGGACGTCGTCGTCGATGAGCTCGCCGCCACCGCGCCACCGGACACCGACGGGGTCGAGCAGGAGCCGCTGGCCGCACCGGCTCCGATGGTGACACCGACCGACCCGGGTGACGGGCTCGACCCCTTCCACGGACCGCTGATCCCACTGTTCGATCCCGGACCCGGCGCCGACCTCGCCGATCCCGAGCCCGCCGCCGACGCT
>CAZSQF010000067.1:9589-11665 GCA_964608935.1 uncultured Actinomycetota bacterium
GGACGAGACCGAGCGCTGTGCGCCGCGGTCGACGTCGTTCACGCTCACCGCGTCAGGCCCGGGCGGGGACGACGAGCAGACACAGACCGCCGGCTGACGTCAGCCGCACCGGCGCGATCGGGGCGGTCGCAGCGGTGACAGGGCTCATCGCAGCGGGGACACTGGCACGGTGGGACGGGTCGAGCTCGATCGGGTCACGGTGTCGCGCGACGGCCACCGTGTGCTCGACGCCGTCGAGCTCGTGGTCGCTGACCACGAACGGCTGGCGATCCTCGGCCCCTCGGGATCCGGGAAGACGCTGCTGCTGCGCGCCGTCGCCGGTGTCGAGCCGATCGACTCCGGCCGCGTCCGGATCGGCGGACACGACGTGACCGGGCTCGCACCCCGGGACCGCGACGTCGCGATGATCGACCAGCAGGCGACCCTGCAGCCCCACCTCGACGTGCGCGACAACCTCGCCTTCGCGCTCCGTCTGCGCCGCGTCCCCCGCGAAGAGGTGGATCGGCGGGTCATGGCGGAGGCGCGAGCCCTGTCGCTGCGCCGGCTCCTGTCGCGACGTCCGAGGACACTCGCGGCCGGAGAGCGCCATCAGGTCTCGCTGGGCCGCAGCCTGGTCCGGCGTGGGTCGGTGCTGCTGCTCGACGAACCACTGGCGCGGATCGACGCGTCCCGCCGCGCGGCGTTGATCCGCGAGCTGGTGCAAGTCCAGGAGGGCTACGGCGTCACGCTCCTGCTCGCGACCAACGACCAGCGGGTGGCGATGATGCTCGGACAGCGCATCGCCGTGCTGCGTGGTGGGCGGGTCGTCCAGGTTGGGGCGCCCATGGAGATCCACCAACGCCCGGTCGACGAATTCGTCGCCGGCTTCGTCGGCAGCCCCCCGATGAACCTGCTTCCCGGCCGGGTCGTTCGGGGCGCCGCCGGCACGGAGGTCCGCACCGGGCGCCTGACGGTCCCGTCGTGGGCCGCACCGATCAGCACCCTCGCCGGCCGCGAGGTCACCGTCGGTCTCCGGCCCGAGTCGCTCGCGCTGGCCGACGGTGCGAGCCGGTTCACCTTCCCCGGCGTGGTGCTCCGTCGCGAGTTCCTCGGCGCCGGCGTCCTGCTGGAGGTGAGCCACGGCGCGGAAGGATCGGTCCGGCTGGTGACCGACCGTCCGGGGCCGGCCGTCGACGAGCCGGTCCGACTGGCCGTCGACCCCGCCGCCATCCACCTGTTCGAACCCGGGGGCGTCGCGCTGGTGCACGGGATCTGAGGGAGCGAGCGGCTACAGGGTGCCCATCCAGTTGGCGAGTAGCCGTTGACCGACGACGCCCGACTTCTCCGGGTGGAACTGGGTCCCGACCACACTGCCCTCCCGCACGAGGCACGGGAAGTCGACACCGCCGTAGGCGCACCGTCCGACGACATGCTCCGCGTCCCGGGGCACGGCGTAGTAGGAGTGGACGAAGTAGACGCGCTCGCCGGCGACCCCGTCGAGCAGGGGGTCGGTGTCGTGCCCGTCGGCGGGGCGCAGCAGGTCCCATCCCATGTGCGGGACGACGGCGTCGGCCGGGAACCGCTCCACCTGACCGGGCAGGAGTCCGAGCCCGGGCTCCTCGCCCTCCTCGGAGCCGGCGTACAGCAGCTGCATGCCGACGCAGATGCCGAACACGGGCCGCTGGTCGGCGATCCAGGCCCGTACCACCCGCTCCAGCCCGGAGCGGCGCAGCTGTGCCAGGCACGTCGAGAAGTGGCCCACGCCGGGCACGACCAGCACGTCCGCAGCACGTGCCTCGTCGGGATCACGCGTGATGAAGGCGTCGGCACCGGCGGCGTCGAAGCCACGCTTGGCGGAGCGCACGTTGCCGGCGTCGTAGTCGAGCACCGCCGCTCGCGGCCGCGGGCCGGTCACCTCACCCACCCGCGGCAGCACGAGCCCCGGCCCCGCGTCACTGCAGGACACCCTTGGTGGACGGCACGCCGCCGGCGCCGGTCACCGCGACCTCCCCGCGCATCGCGACCGCGACGCCCTTGAAGACGGATTCGTAGACGAGGTGGGTGTTGTCGCCGGCGAGATTGTTGACGTGGAGCGAG
>CAZSQF010000068.1:0-11642 GCA_964608935.1 uncultured Actinomycetota bacterium
TCACGATGTGGGGCGGCAAGCTGCGCTTCCACACCCCGATGCTGTTCTCGATCGGGTTCGTGGCGATGTTCACGATCGGCGGGCTGTCGGGGGTGACCCACGCGGTGGTGCCGCACAACACCCAGCAGCACGACACCTACTACGTCGTCGCCCACTTCCACTACGTGCTGTTCGGAGGCGCGCTGTTCGGGCTGATCGCGGGGATCTACTACTGGTTCCCCAAGGTCACCGGCAAGCTCATGAACGAGCGGCTCGGCAAGTTCCACTTCTGGACGTGGCTGCTCGGGTTCAACCTCACGTTCGGGCCGATGCACATGTCCGGCCTGCTCGGCCAGCCGCGTCGCACCGCGACCCTGCCGGCTGAGTTCGGCGGCACCGTGGAGGTGTACAACCTGCTCAGCTCGCTCGGGGTGATCGTGCTGATCGTCTCGGCCCTGGTGTTCCTCTACAACCTCATCACCTCGACGAAGCGTGGCGAGGCGTCGGGCCCCGACCCCTGGGACGCCCGCACCGTGGAGTGGATGAGCCAGTCCCCGCCGAAGTCGCACAACTTCGACGTGATCCCGACGGTCACCCACCGCGACGAGTTCTGGCACCGCAAGTACGCCGAGGACGAGTCGGGTCGCCCCGTCAAGGTGCCGGCCGGGGCGTCGGAGGACCACGACGGCGAGCCGGACGAACACATCCACATGCCCGACCCGTCGTACTGGCCGTTCGTGATGTGCCTCGGGTTCTTCCCGATCGGCTACGGCCTGGTGTTCCACAACCTCGGGGTGGTCGCCGTCGGGGCGGTGTGGCTGATCGTGAGCTACTTCGCCTGGATCGTCGAACCGGTGGCCGAGGGCGACGACGACGAACCCGAGCACGATGACCGGCCGGCGGCCGCCGGTTCAGTCAGCGACCACTAGGCAGCGACCGCTAGAGGAGGCAGCGAACGTGGCGGCAGGCGCCCACGAGACCACGCTCGGTCTCGACCATCGCAAGCTGGCGATGTGGACCTTCCTCGGCTCGGAGTTTCTGTTCTTCGGGGCTTTCGTCGCGACCTACCTGCTCTACCTCGACGCCACCGCCGGTCGGCCCGGGGTCGAGATCTTCGACATCCCCTTCACCTCGATCAGCTCGTTCGTGCTGCTGATGAGCTCGCTGACGATGGTGCTCGCGCACAACGCACACCGGCATCGCGACATGCGGCGCATGCGGATGTGGATCCTCGCGACCGCCGGCCAGGGTGCGGTGTTCCTCGGTGGGCAGGTGTTCGAGTTCACCGTGTTCGTCAAGGAAGGGCTGGTCCTGACCCAGAGCCCGTTCGCGTCGTCCTTCTACGTGCTGACGGGCTTCCACGGCCTGCACGTGTTCGTCGGGATTCTGCTCCTGCTCAGCCTCTACACCTTGACGCTGACCGGCAAGGTCAAGCCGAACCAGGACCTGAAGACCGAGCTGATCGGGCTGTACTGGCACTTCGTGGACATCATCTGGGTCGTGATCTTCACCGTCGTCTACCTCATCCCCGAGCTGCTCGTGGGCGGCGGGTAGGCGATGCGCTCGGGCCGGCGACGAAATGCACGGGCACCCCGCGGAGGACGCACGCGATGAGCACGACCGACACGACCGGGCACACCGACGAGCACGCCGGGTCGGACCACCATCCGACTCCGCGCGACTACGTCCACATCGCGATCATCCTCGCCGTCCTGACGGCTCTCGAGGTGTCGACCTACTTCGTGGACTTCGGTGCGATCGGCGTGCCGCTGCTGGTCGTGCTCATGATCATCAAGTTCCTGCTCGTCGCCGGTTGGTTCATGCACCTGCGGTTCGACACCAAGGTCTACGGCCGGTTCATGTACGGCGGGCTGATCCTCGCCGTCGCGATCTACGCGCTGACCCTGGTGCTGTTCGCGTTCGACCACGCCCAGTACACCGGTTAGCCGGCGAGCCCGCCCGACGCCCCAGCGAGGCCACACGTGAGAAGCGAATTCAAGAACCGGGTGCTGCTGCCGGTGGTGCTGCCGCTGGTGGTGCTGGTCGCGATGGCGGCCTTCATCGGTGCGATCGCGCTGACCCTGCTCTACAACACGCACGAGGGCGCGCTGATGCTGGCGGCCGTTGCGGCGGGCGGGATCCTGTTCACGGTCAGCCTCGCGTCGAGCCAGGACCGGCTCGGCGCCGTCCGCCGCAGCGTCGTCACGTTGGCCGCGCTGCTGCCGATCCTGGTCGGCGTCGGGATCGGCACGGGCGTGATCGGCAACGTCGACGACGAGGCCCGCAACGTCAACACCGAGCCGTTGATCGTCGTCCCCGACGACGCCCCGCTGATCGCCGCCGAGAACTCGGTCGAGTTCTGCCTCCCGGACAACGGCGGCTGCGACCCGGTCGAGCTCTGGGAGGTGACGCCCTCCGCAGAGACCGAGCAGGTGGCGTTCTTCTTCGACAACCGCGAGTCCGGTGTCCCGCACAACGTGCAGATCCACACCCTCGACGGCGACGCGGACGACCCCGGGCCCGGCGACCTCATCGTCGCCTCCGAGGTGGTCCCCGGGCCGGTGGTCGACGAGTTCATGAGTCCCGACGTGGCCTGGGACGACCTGCCGGAGCGGTGGTACTTCTTCTGCGTGATCCACCCGGCGATGAACGGTGTCGGCGAGGTCGTCGCCGAAGGCTGATCCTCGCCCGACTGCGACCGTCGGAACCACGTACGCTCCCGGTCGACCCCACCCGGCCCCGAGGTGCCGTGGCTGCCGACCGCCTGCTGCCTCGTGAGGGGTGCCACCCGTGAGTCGCACGACCCGGTCGATCCCCCGCGGAGCGCCGTCGCCGCCGGCGGTGGGGCCCATCCACGCGGCGGGACGCTACGAGACCCGACGTGGCGGCCTCGACGTGGTGCGCCGGTACGTGCTGGTAACCAAGCCCCGGATCATCGAGCTGCTGCTCGTGACCACCGTGCCGGCGATGGTGGTCGCCGCCGGGGGCTGGCCCGGCGGCTGGCTCGTTGCCGCCACGGTCGTCGGCGGCGCGATGTCCGCCGGGTCGGCCAACGCACTGAACAACCATCTCGACCGCGATGTCGACCGCATGATGTCGCGCACCTCGGCCCGACCGACGGCACGGGGCGAGATCAGCGGGCGCGGCGCGTTGGTGCTCGGCGTGGCGCTCGGGGTCGCCGGCTTCGTGTGGCTGGCGGCGTTCGTGAACCTGATCGCCGCCGGACTGGCGACCGCGGCGATCCTGTTCTACGTGTTCGTGTACACGCTCGGCCTCAAGCGGCGCACCGGACAGGCGGTCGTGATCGGCGGTGCTGCCGGGTGCGTCCCGGTCCTCACGGGGTGGGCGGCCGTCACCGGTGATCTCGCCGATCCCCGCCCGTGGCTGCTGTTCGCGATCGTGTTCTGGTGGACCCCGCCCCACTTCTGGGCGCTCGCGATGAAGTACCGCGACGACTACGCGCGGGCCGGCCTGCCGATGCTGCCGGTCACCCACGGCAACGACGAGGCCACGCGCCACATCCTGCTCTACAGCTACCTGCTGCTGTCGATCGTGCTGCTGTACGTCGCCGGCGGGGGCGCCGGATGGCTGTTCGTGGTCGTCGGGCTGGGGCTGACCGCCGGATGGCTCGTGCTCGCCCATCGCCTGCGTCGGACCCGCACGGTGGGCGCGGCCATGCGGCTGTTCCACTACTCGACGGTCTATCTCGCGCTGGTGTTCGTGGCCGCTGCGTTCGATGCCGTCCTGCGGGCCCCCGGCGGTCCAGCCGGCCCTTGACATAGCTCTTGACATAGGCTGAACACATGTGCAGGATACTGCACATGTGTTCAGCACCTGCCTCCGACGCCGCCACCGGGGACGACCCGGACCGGACCGGCCGGGCCCGGATCCGCGACGCCGCGATGGCGCGCTTCGCGGAGGACGGCGTGGAGGGCACCAGCCTGCGCCGCATCGCCAAGGACGCGGGCGTGTCCGCCTCGCTCGTGGTCCACCACTACGGCTCCAAGGAGGCCCTGCGCGAGGTGTGCGACGACCACGTGGTCGCCACCATCCGGGAGCGCAAGCGTGCCGCGGTTGCCGCCGGTCCGAGCCTGGACCCGATGCAGGCCCTGCGTGAGGCCCACGACGGCCCCCCGCTGCTGCGCTACCTCGCGCGCCGGCTGGTCGAGGGCGGTCCGCAGGTCGACGAGCTGGTCGACGAGATGGTCGCCGACGCGGTCGGCTACATGGCCGAGGGTGTCGAGACCGGCCTGCTCAGGCCGAGCGACCGACCGCGCGAGCGTGCGCTCGTGCTGACCATCTGGTCGCTCGGGTCACTCGTGCTGCACCAGCACATCACGCGACTGCTCGGGACCGACCTGACCTCCGACACCGACGGGATGGTCGCCTGGGCCGCCCCCGCGGCCGAGATCCTCGCCGAGGGTGTCTTCGCCGAGGGCTTCTATGAGCGCGTCCGCGAAGCGCTGGGACACCGACAGGAGGGATCGTGACCGACGTCGTGATCCGCACCGCCGACCTCGTCAAGGACTACGGCCGGACCCGGGCACTCGCCGGGCTCGATCTCGAGGTGGGGCGTGGCGAGGTGTTCGGATTCCTCGGGCCCAACGGGGCCGGGAAGTCGACCACGATCCGGATCCTTCTCGACCAGCTGCGTCCCACCGCCGGCCATGCCGAGGTGTTCGGAGTCCCGCCGGCACCCGGCGGCCCGGAGCAGCGCGCGCGGATCGGCTACCTGCCGGGCGAGCTCGCGCTGAGCGGCCGGTCGTCGGCCGGCGAGCTGCTGCGCCATCTCGCCCGGCTGCGACACGGTCGGGGCGCCGACCGCATCGTCGCACTGGCCGACCGGCTCGGGCTCGATCTCGACAAGCCGATCCGCGGCCTCTCCAAGGGCAACAAGCAGAAGGTCGGAGTCGTGCAGGCATTCATGCACGAGCCCGAGCTGCTCGTCCTCGACGAGCCCACCAGCGGGCTCGACCCCCTGCTCCAGCACGAGTTCCTCGACATGGTCCGCGAGGCGTCCGACCGCGGCGCGACCGTGTTCATGTCGTCGCACGTCCTGAGCGAGGTCGAGGTCATCGCCGGCCGGGTCGCGATCGTGCGGGGCGGCCGGATCGTCGACCTCGACGACGTCGCCACGCTGCGGCACCACGCCGGTCAGCAGGTCGAGCTCGTCTTCGCCGACCCGGTGCGGCCCGAGCAGTTCGAACGCGTGCCGGGCATCGAGGACGTGACCGTCGACACGACCGTGCTGCGCTGCCTGCTGCGGGGCGAGCCGGACGCGCTGCTCAAGGCCGCGGCCGAGCATCGCGTCGTGCGCTGGTCGGCCCGGGACCGCGAGCTCGAGGAGCTGTTCATGGACTTCTACCGCGTCCCCGTCGAGGAGGACGCGCCCCGCCCGGTCCGTGCCGAGGACGAGGTCACCCATGATGTCGGCTGATCTGCTGCCGGTCGCCAGCTGGGTCCTGCGCCAGCAGCGCCGCGGGTTCGTGCTGTGGTCGCTCGCGCTGGCCGCCGTGAGCGCGATGTACATCTCCTTCTGGCCCGCGATGGGCGCCGGCGACGAGATGCAGGCGCTCATCGACAACCTGCCGGAGGGCCTGGTCGCGGCCCTGGGCTACGACCGCATCGGCACGGCGGCCGGCTACCTCGAATCGACCGTGTTCGGCCTGCTCGCACCGGCGCTGCTGCTGGTGTTCGGGATCGCCACTGGTGCCCGGATCCTCGCCGGGGAGGAGGAGGTGGGGGCGCTCGAGCTCGAGCTCACGCACCCGGTCGGCCGTCGTCGTGTCCTGTTGGAGCGCTTCGGAGCGCTGGCGGCCGGGCTCGCCCTGCTGTGCACGGTCGTCCTGGTCGTCACGCTCGTGTTCGACCCCCTGCTCGAGATGGGGCTCGGCGCCAACGCCATCGTCGCGACCGTGGCCGGCCTGTTCCTGTTCGTGCTCGCGATGGCCAGCGTCACCCTGGCCGTCGGGGCCGCGACCGGGCGTCGGGCGATCGCGCTCGCCGTGGGATCGGCGCTGGCCGTGCTCGCGTTCGTCGCCGATGCGATCGCGCCGCTGCTCGACGACGGACGGTGGCTCGAAGCGGTCAACCCGTTCGCGTGGTACCTCGGCTCGGATCCGCTGACCCATGGGTGGGACCCGGCCGGGCTGCTCGGCCTCGCGGCCGTCACGGTCGTGGCGCTCGCGTCGGCGCTCGTGGTCTACGACCGGCGCGATCTCGGGGTGTGACCCGGTCGGAGCTCCCCGCGCCGCCCCGCGGCGATCACCCGGGGAGCGGCAGGGGCAGACGACGCCGCGACGCTCCCCACGTCGGGCGGTGCGCGTCAGTCGTCGTCGGCGTCCACGTCGGCCATCGACTCGTCGGTCTGCTCCATCTTGCGCTCGCGCTCGTGCTGGACGCGTCGCGGCCCGACCTGGACCAGGCGCAGCACGGTCACGAGCCCGATGCCTCCCACCGCGTTGCCGAGCGCCCACAGGCCGAACATGCCCAGCCAGTCGAGGTAGCCGAAGTCGGCGCCGCCGAGGATGCCGGCGAACACCTCCAGCGACGCCACCACGACGTGCGACAGGTGGCCGTAGCTGAGCAGGAACGCGGCCACGACGGCGGCAACGAGCTTGCCGCCGACCGAGCTCGTGGCGTGCTGCATCCATGTCATGAGCGTGATGACGATCCCGGCGATGACGGCGCTGGCGAAGGCGTGCGCCGTCAGGCCCCGCTCGACGTACACCAGGCCCTTGTCGATCGCCGGCTCGCCGAGCTCGGGGAAGGCGAACATCACGATCGCGATCATCACCCCGCCCCCGACCACGTTGGCGACCGCCGTCCCACCCCACAGCCGCAGCACCGATCGCACGTTGGCGTTCTTGGCGACCACTGCGGCGATGGGGACGAGGAAGTTCTCGGTGAACAGCTCGGAGCGCGCCATCGTGAGGCTGATGAAGCCGATACCGAACGCGAGCGCCGCGAGCAGGCGATCGCCGGTTCCGTGCAACACGAGCAGCATCGCGAGCACGCCCATGCTCACGTCGATGCCGCCGACGGTCCCGGTCGCGAGCAGCGACGGCCACGAGCGGTGCAGCCGGTAGGTGCCCTCCTCGACGGTGTCGCGGAAGGTCATACCGAGTCCGTTGGACACCGGGTGTCCGATCGCTCGACGACGGCTCACCCGACGGGCGGGCGTGCCGGCACCGGCCGTCGGTCGAAGCAGCGGAGGCGGACGGGAATCGAACCCGCCAGGGGGCTCATCGCCCCCTCAACGGCTTTGAAGGCCGCGGGGCCCACCAGGTGCCCGGACGCCTCCTCGCACCCCTTGGTCAGGGGGCACCGTCGGAGGGTAGCGGCGCGGTCCTCTGGTCCGGACGTACGTAGTCGGCGAGCGCGGACTGTGCAGCGGCCGGAGGGTCGTCGCGCAGCGCGTAGCGGGTCGTGCGGCCCGAGCCACGGATCGACACGAGCCCGGCCTGCCGCAGGATCGACAGGTGATGGTGGGCGGTGGCCTTGGCGCAGTCGAGCTCGCCGGCCGCGTCGGACAGGCTGATGGGTCCACACCCGATGCGCCGCAGCAGCCTGAGCCGGCCCTCGTCCGAGAGGGCCTTGAACAGCTTGAGCAGCGCCGGCGGGGGGGCAGCGGGGGGCAGCGCGAGGAACTCGTCGGCGACCGGGGTCGAGAGCACCTCCGCGTCCCCGAGCCGACCGACCACGATCCAGGGCCGCAACCAGTAGCTCGGCAGGAGCACGACCCGGCGCACGGCCGGGTCGTCGGCCAGCTCGTAGCCGTTGGTCGCCGCCAGGACGACCGCGGCGACGGGCTCGCCGGCATCGAGCTGCGCTCGTCGGTGGGCGGCGTCGCGCTCGATGGCGCGCATCGCCTCGGATTCGAGGTCCTCCCACGCGGCGGCGCGGAAGCGCTCGACGATGCTCACCACGGTGCTCCCGTGAGCGACCGGGTCGTGGGCCAGCAGCGAGCGCACGCCACCCGGGCAGCCGCCGTCGTCGGCCAGTCCGCGCACGGTCCCGATCGCGTCCTCGTCGCCGGCGGCGACCCGCTGGGGCAGATCGTCGGGGGCCGCGGCCCAGTCCTGGGCGTGGTGGCCCAGCAGGAGCCGCCAGGTCAGCTCGGGGTCGGCGTCCAGGGCGGCGAGCAGCTCGTCGACGTCTGCGGGCTCGTCGAGCACGGCGGCGATCTCGGCGAGCACGAGGAAGGTCTTGTCGTCGCCCTGGCCGAACGCGTCGATGTCGGCCAGTAGGTCTGCGGGGAGCGCGTCACGGATCCCCCGGATGCGCTCGGCGCCGACGTCGAACTCGGAGGGCTCGGCCGCGACCAGTGCCCCGACGGCGTGCAGGAGCTCGGCCCCGCTCGACGTGCGGACCTCCACGTCGGGGGCGCTCGGGTTCGGGCCGGCTCGCAGATCGACGAGGCGCACGACGGCCCGTTCGTTCGACGGATGTGGGATCGGCACAGGATACCGGCGCGAGATCGTTCGGTCCACATCTACCGGTGCGCTGATTTATCCTTTGACAGATACCGAATCATATGGTTCGATGGATATCGAACAAAGCGCGAGATCGCGTCAGGAAGCCGGAGATGGTGATCATGAACGAGCTGTTGATGCGGGTCTCCGCCCGTGCACACCAGGAGGCTGCCCTCGAGCGCGCCGAGCTCCGTCGTCTGCGGCGTGGAGCGCGGGTCAGCCGCCGCCCGGCCACCGATCGGCGAGCTCGGCGAGCAGCAACGCCTCGGTGATCGACGCCTTGACGAAGTCGCCGAGGTGGAGCGATTCGTCCTCGCCATGGGCGTTCGAGCCCGGGTCCTCGATCCCGACGAGCAGGCAGGGCGCGCCGCCGAACGCGTGGCTGAACGGCTCGACGAACGGGATCGACCCGCCGCAGCCGAGCGCCGCCGGCTCGCGCCCGTAGGCCGCGGTCATGGCGGCCACCGCAGCGTCCCATGCCGCCCCCTCTGGCTCGGTCACCCACGCGCGGTTGCGCTCGCCGAGTGCCACCTCGACCTCCATGCCGAAGGGTGCGTGGTCCTCGAGGTGGCGCTGCAGCGTGGCCAGCGCGCGATCGGGGTCCTGGCCGGGAGCGAGCCGACACGACAGCTTGGCGGTGATCTCGGCGAGCAGCGTGTTCGACGACTCGGCGACGCGTGGCACGTCCATGGCGATGGGCGTGATCGTGGGACGCATCCACATCCGCTCGAGCAGCGTCGCGTCCGGCTCGCCCACGAACTCGACCCCGTCGAGGAGACGGACCTCGCGGCGCAGCTCGTCAGGATCGGCGTCGAGCGCCTCGATGCGCGCCCGTTCGTCCGCCGACAGTGGACGCACGTCGTCGGCGAAGCCCGCGACGGCGATCGCCCCCCGGTCGTCGTGGAGGGTGGCCAGCAACCGGACCATGCCCGTGAGCGCGTCGGGGACCGCTCCGCCCCACATGCCCGAGTGCACCGGCTGTCGCAGCGAGCGGACGGTGACGGTGGCCTCCGCCATGCCACGCAGCGCGTAGGTGATCCCGGGCCAGCCGACCTTCCAGTTGGTGAGGTCGGTGAGCACGATGACGTCGGCAGACAGCTCGTCGCCGTAGGCGGTCAGGAACGCGGCCAGGTTCGGAGACCCGATCTCCTCCTCGCCCTCGATCACCACCCGGACGTCGACCGGCAGGGCGCCACGCGTCGTGAGCCAGGCCCTGATCGCGGCGATGTGCGCGAGGATGCCGGCCTTGTCGTCGGCCGCACCCCGGCCGTACAGACGCCCGTCCCGCTCGGTCGGCTCGAACGGCGGGGAGCTCCACCGGTCGGCGGTCCCGACCGGCTGCACGTCGTGATGGGCATACAGCAGCACGGTCGGTGCGTCGGGTCCGGCGTGCAGCCAGCTCCCGGTGACGTAGGGGTGGGTGCCCTCCACCTCGAGGAGACGGACGTCTTCGAGCCCGGCGTCGCCCAGCCGCTGCGCCGTGCGCTCCGCACTGGCGCGCACGTCGTCGGCGTGCTCCGGCTGGGCGCTGACGGAGGGGATGCGGACGAGGTCCTCCAGCCATGCACGCGTGTCGGGCAGCTGGCGGACGACCGTCGCCGCGACGTCCTCGAGGTGGGCCGGGACGCGCGTCTCGGGCGGCAGGGAATCGGTCGGTTCGCTCACGTCTGCGTCGTCTCCTGGTCGGTGGTGTGGCACGCGAGCCGGGCGTCGCCGGCTGTCCACAAGGTCGTCCACAATATGGGGAGGCTGTGGGTAGCCGAGCGTCCCAGGCGGGACTGCGGTCCCGATTCCGGCCGGATCTGTGGACGGATCATAACGGTGCGCCTTGGTACGAACGCGGAGCGTTACCCGGGGTCCGTGGGTCACCGGATCCGTTCGGCTGTTTGGGGAGGTGTCCGTCGCGACGGCTATCCTTCGGCCTGGTCGACACGGAGCGGATCGGCGTGGGGCACGCAGCGGATGTCTGGGAGCGGCTGTCGGGCATGCTCACCGAGGCCGATGTGTCCGGGGTACCCGAGCTGTACTCCGCCGACGCGCTCTACCTCGAGCCCTACAACCCGCCGCATCGGGGCAATCTGCTCATCCAGGCCTACCTCAAGGACTGGATCGCGGGCAAGGAGGAGATCGTGGTCGATGCGCGGCGGGTCGTCGAGGACGACGACGGCTCAGCGGTCGCGATCGAGTGGACCATCTCCTACACGGCGGCCGGACGGCGGTGGAACGACCTGCCCCGGGCGACCTTCCTCGCCTTCGACGACGACGGCTGGATCGTCTACCACCGCGACTACACCTAGCCCGCCCTAGTCACGGGCGGCGTGGCGCCACACCAGCAGCGCGACCAGCGTCACGCCCGCAACGCCCGCCACCACCTGCCCGGTCGACGCCGGAGCAACGGGGAGGCGGTCCCGCAGCCGAACGGGCGAGGCGAAGTTCTGCGCCTCCCAGCCCTCGGACGCCGCGACGGCGCGCAGCCCGCGGTCGGGGTTGACCACCACCGGGCGCCCGACCGCGGCCAGCATCGGCAGGTCGGTGATGGAGTCCGAGTACGCGAAGCTGCGGCCGAGGTCGTACCCACGCACCTCGGCCACCTGCCGGATGGCGGTCGCCTTCGCATCCGCGTAGGCGTAGAACTCGAGCGTGCCGTCGTAGCGGCCGTCCGCGTCGATGCCCGATCGGGTCGCGATCACGTCCCTCACGCCGAGGTATTCCGCGAACGGCTCGACGATCTCCTCGCCCGACGACGACACGAGCCAGACGTCCCGTCCGGCCTGCTGGTGCTCGGCGATGAGCTCGAGCGCCTCCCGGTAGGCGAGCGGCGCGATGACCTCCTCGATCGTCTCGCGGACGAGCTGGCGCACCTGGTCGGCATCCCAGCCGCGCGTGGCCTCCAGCGTCGCCTGGCGCATGCGCTCCATCCGGTCGTGATCGGCGCCGACGAGCCGGTAGACGGTCTGGGCGTAGAGCGACTTGACGACCGCTGGCGGGCGCAGGAACCCGCCCCGCATCAGCGGTCGGCTCATCGCCAGCGTCGACGACCGCGCGATCACGGTCTTGTCCAGGTCGAAGAACGCCGCCTCGGTCGCCCCGTTCGACCGCGCGGCGATGTCGACGAGCAGACCGTCGCCGAGCCGGTCCGCGTCGCGCATGCACCACCTCCTGACGGACGGACGGCAGGAGGCTATCCCC
>CAZSQF010000069.1:0-11414 GCA_964608935.1 uncultured Actinomycetota bacterium
GGCCCGCCTCGACCGACAGCAGCCGCGCGATCTCACGCAGGACGCGGTCACCAGTGGTGTGGCCGTAGGTGTCGTTGATGCCCTTGAGCCCGTCGACGTCGGCGAGGACGAGCCCGATCGGGTGCTCGAGGGCGTCCTCGGCGAAGGCGTCCTCGAGCCGCTCGTCCACGGCGCGACGATTCGCGAGCCCGGTCAACGAGTCCCGGTAGGCCATGGTGTGCAGCGCGTCCCGGGCGTCGAGGTGGGTCATCGCCGCGCTCACCAGGCCGGCGAAGGCCTCCCCCATCGCGACGTCCACCGGCCCGAACACCGGCCAGTCCGCGCCCCGGGTGAGATACAGCTCGCCCCACACCCTGGAACCGAGCAGCACGGACACCGACAGGGCCGAACGCCGCCCCAGGGACCGGAGCAGTGTCCGCTCCTCGGCGGGGAGGTCCGCATCGTCGAGCGAGCCGCACCACCCGCCGCCGCGCTCCAGGAGCCGGCTGGCTTCGGGGTAATCGACCAGCGGGTACACCTCGTCGGTCGGGCGTCGCTGCTCCCAGTCGGCGAGCGCTCCCGCGTTGAACACGGTGCGCAGGCACCCGCGGGCGTGATCGAGCTCGCTCATCGACGCGGCGTCGGCACCGAGGACCTCGATGGCCTGCTGGCTCGCGACCTCAACGAGCCGGTCCCGTCGGGACACCGCGCTCAGGGCCCGGGCCGCCGCGGCCAGTGCCGTCAGCCGTCGCTCGCCCCGCGGCACGGCACCACCTCCTGGTCCTCGCTCCCGAGACCCGCCAAAAGCTGGGTCACCTCATCATCGGACCGCGGTCGGCCGGCCTTGACCCTCACGGTCAACGAGTTGGTGACGCGGTCCGCGCTCCAGCCGGCACCACAACCGGCCGATAAGGGCGGGCGAGGAGGTGGACGTGGCGCAGCGGACGGTCGAGCGGTGGCTCGCGATCCTGGTGGCGGGGCTGGCCGTCTCCGTCCTGCTGGCGATGGCCACGACCCAGGCGGGCCCCCGGACCGAGGGGCGGGCCCTGGGCGCCGAGGCGTTCATGGTGGACCTCGTCAACGAGACGCGCGTCGAGCACGGGCTGGTGCCGCTCGAGCAGGCCTTCGACGTCGGTGACGTCGCGTGGCGCTGGTCCGCAGAGATGGCGCGAACCGGCGAGTTCGACCACAACCCGCACTTCGCGACGCAGGTGTGCTGCTGGGAGGTCGTGACCGAGAACGTCGCGTTCTCCGAGCCGCACGCGATCTGGCAGCCCGGCGACGCCGTGCGCCAGATCACCCACGAGCTGCACGAGGCCCTGCTCAGCTCGCCCGGGCACCGGGCCAACATCCTGGACCCCGGCGTCGACCAGGTCGGGATCGGCATCCACGTCGACGCCCGCGGGTCGGTGTGGATCACCCAGAACTTCCGCCGGCTCGCGGCGGACTGACCGCTCCTCAGCCGTCCTGTTCCCACGGCTCGGGCGGGTCGGCCAACGGATCGTCGTCGAGGTAGGGCAACAGGTCGCTGACCGCGCCGGCGTCCACGTCGGCGACCAGGTCCGTCCCGGTCTCGGTGTGCGCCTCCTTGACGACCTGGCCCCGCCGGTGGGCCAGCGCGACGAGGTCCTGTCGCTCGTAGGGGACGTGACCCGACACGCGCAGCCGCTGGGCCGGCAGGCGCAGCCCGATGCGCTCGACGAGGTCGTCGATGCCGTCGCCGGTGGTCGCGGACACGAGCACCGGGTCCGCATCGAGGTCGGTCTGGAGCCGGCGCGCGAGCGCGTCGACCACCGCCGGATCGGCGGCGTCGATCTTGTTCAGCACCAGCTGCTCGGGCACGTCGTCGGCGCCGATCTCGGCCAGGACCTCGTGGACGGCGACGATCTGGGCCTCGGCCTCCGGGTGGGACGCGTCGACGACGTGGAGCAGCACGTCCGCACGGGCCGACTCCTCGAGCGTGGACTTGAACGCCTCGACCAGGCCATGCGGGAGCTTGCGGACGAACCCGACCGTGTCGGTGAGTACCACGTCGCGACCGTCCTCCAGGGGGAGGCGGCGAACCGTCGCGTCGAGGGTGGCGAACAGCTTGTCCTCGACCAGCGCGTCCGCACCGGTGAGCCGGTTCAGCAGGGACGACTTGCCGGCGTTGGTGTAGCCGACCAGAGCGGCGACCTGGACCTGGTTGCGCTCCCGCTCGGCGGCCTTGGTGTGACGGATCCGGGCGAAACTCGCGAGGTCGCGCTGCAGCTTGCCCATCCGGCGCGTGATCCGCCGCCGGTCGACCTCGAGCTGGGTCTCCCCCGGCCCCCGGCCGCCGATGCCGGCGCCACCCGCGACGCGTCCGCCGGCCTGCCGTGACAGCGCCGTCCCCCAGCCCCGCAGCCGCGGCAGCAGGTAGGTGAGCTGGGCCAGCTCGACCTGGGCCTTGCCCTCCCGACTGGAGGCATGCTGAGCGAAGATGTCGAGGATCACGATGGTGCGGTCGAGCACCTTCTGGCGAATCTCCTCCTCCAGCGTGCGCTGCTGGGCAGGGGCGAGGTCGTCGTCGAAGACGATCGCGTCGGCACCGACCTCGGCGGCGAGGTCGCGCAGCTCGGCGACCTTGCCGGCGCCGATGAACGTCGCGGCATCGGGGGCGTCGCGCCGCTGGACGACGCGGTCGACGACGACGCCACCGGCGGTGTCGAGCAGGGCTTCGAGCTCGTCGAGCGAGGCGTCGAGCTGCGCGGAGGTGGTACCCGGTAGCTGCACGCCGACGAGGACGGCCGTCTCGACGCGGCGGATGATGTCGATGCCCTCGCGCGGCGCACCCTCCTCGATCACCTGCCGCTGCCGTCGGCGCTGCTCGGCGCGCGTCAGCGGCGCGTCGTCCGATCGGGTCGGTTCCGTGCGACGGTCGTTGGTGCTCAGGTGCCCGCCTCCTCGTCGCCGCTGGCGACCGCGGCCAGCCAGGCCGCGTCGAGCGTGCCGTGGGCGATCTCGACCGCCGGCCCGGTCATGGCCAGCGTGCCGTCCCCGGTCTGCGCGATCTTGAGGGTCCCCCCGGGGAGGTGGACGGCGACCTCGTCGTCCAGCTCGCCCAGACGTCGCAGCGCCGCGACGGCGGCACAGGCACCGGTGCCGCACGCGGCCGTCTCGCCCACGCCCCGCTCCCAGACCCGGAGCCGGATGGCGTCACGCGCCACGACCTCGGCGAAGCCGACGTTGGTCCTGGCGGGGAAGCGCGGATGGTGCTCCAGCCGCGGGCCGAGCTCGGCGACACGCGCCGCGGTCACGTCGGCGACGCGGACCACGGCATGCGGGTTGCCCATCGACGCGACGGTGAGCTCGACGGCCTCGCCGTCGACGTCCACCTCGTGGAGCACAGCGGCGGGGTCCTCGGCCTTGAACGGCACCTCGTCGGGGGTGAACGCGGGCGCTCCCATGTCGACGGTCACCGCCGTGACGAGCCCGGCAGGGCCGGCCTCGACGGTCACGGACCGGATGCCCGCCCGGGTCCCGACGTGCACGGTGCCGTCGCCAGCCGGCGCGACAAAACCGCGGTCGACGACGTACTTGGCGACGACGCGCACGCCGTTGCCGCACATCTCGGAGTGCGAGCCGTCGGCGTTGCGATGATCCATGAACACGTCGGCGCCGTCCCGGCCGGGCGCGATCCGGATCACCCCGTCACCGCCGAGGCCGCGGCGGCGGTCGGCGAGCGCCCGCGCCAACGCCGCCGACAGCTCGAAGCGTCCGTCGAGGTCGGCCAGCACGACGAAGTCGTTCGCGGCGCCGTGGGCGAGGGTGTAGTCCATCCGCGTCAGGGTATGTGTCCGCGCCCGCGGCGGCTGCCGCGGGCTCGCGGCCCTCGGCCACGTCCGGTTCACTCGCCCGCCCGGCCTGCCGATGGAGAAGGGCAGTTCGCAAGGGGCGCGCATGGTCTGGGTCAGCAGGGCCGGGGTCGGTCTCGCGGTCCTGCTCGTGGTGGCAATGGTCGCGACGCTGCTCGCGGGGACGTACGCGGCGCGGCGCGGCTTCCCGCTGCACGACGGCGAGCAGGTCGTGCCGGCGCTCGACGCACAGGTCGAGGTGCTGCGCGACGCCCGTGGCGTCCCGACCATCGTCGCCGCGGACGCCGACGACCTGTTCCGGGCCCAGGGCTACGTCCACGCGCAGGACCGGTTCTGGGAGATGGACTTCCGTCGCCACGTGACCGCCGGGAGGCTGGCGGAGCTGTTCGGCGAGAGCCAGCTCGACGCCGACCGGTTCGTGCGCACCCTCGGCTGGCGGCGCGTCGCCGAGGCGGAGCTCGACGGGCTCGACCCCGAGACGCTCGCCGCGCTGGAGGCCTACGCGGAGGGCGTCAACGCCTGGATGGACGGCCGACGGCGTGCGCGTCTGTCGTTCGAGCACGCCCTGCTCCCGCTGGCCGGGGCCCGGGGATACGAGCCCGAGCCGTGGACGCCGGCGGATTCGGTGGCCTGGCTCAAGGCGATGGCGTGGGACCTGCGCGCCAACATGGAGGCCGAGCTCGAACGCGGCCGGCTGCTCGCCTACCACAACCGGGAACGGATCGGCGAGCTGTTCCCGCCGTTCCCGCACGACCGGCACACACCGATCATCCCGGCCGCCGAGATCGACCGTGCCGGCGGTGCCCTCGACCCGCTCGACGCCGCCGAGGCCTCCGAGGTCTCCGTGGGCAGCGCCGACGACGGCCTCGTCGCGGCGCTGGGTCAGGCCGACGACGCGCTGGCGCGGACCCAGGACGCGCTCACGGCGATGCCGGCACTGCTCGGTCCGCAGGGGGATGGCATCGGTTCGAACTCGTGGGTGGTCGCACCGGAGCGGTCGGCCACCGGCACCGCGCTGCTCGCCAACGACCCCCACCTCGGACCGTCGCAGCCGTCGCTGTGGTACCAGGTCGCACTGCGCTGCGAGCCGGTCACCGACGCGTGCCCCTACCGCGTCAACGGCTTCTCGTTCTCGGGGTTCCCGGGGGTGATCATCGGCCACAACGACCACATCGCGTGGGGCTTCACCAGCCTCGGTGCCGACGTGTCCGACCTGTTCATCGAGCGCGTCGACGGCGACGCCTACCTCACCGAGGACGGTTGGGTCGACATGGACGTTCGCACCGAGACGATCGAGGTCGCGGGGAGCGACCCCGTCGAGGTGACGATCCGAAGCACCCGCCACGGGCCGCTGCTGTCCGACGTCTCCGACGGTGCAGCCGACCTCACCGACGGGCCGTTGGTCGCCTCGAGCCCGGGCCCCGGCCACGCCGTGGCGCTGTCCTGGACCGCGCTGGAGCCAGGCCGGACCGCCGACGCGCTGCTCCCGCTCAACCGGGCACGGGACTTCGAGGAGTTCCGGGCCGCGGCCAGCCGCTTCGACGTCCCGGCGCAGAACCTGGTCTACGCCGACGTCGACGGCCACATCGGCTACCAGGCGCCGGGGCTGATCCCCATCCGCCGCAATCACGACGGGCGCTACCCCGTGCTCGGCTGGACCGGGGAGCACGGTTGGGACGGCTACGTCGACTTCGAGGACCTGCCCTGGCTGCTCGACCCCGACGAGGGCATCATCGTGACCGCCAACCAGGTCGTGGCCGGGTCCGACGTGCAGACGCCGTTCCACGCCGAGGGCGACGCCGACGCCGGCTACCGCGCCCAGAGGATCCGCGACCTGCTCGGTGACCGGGACGAGCTCACCCTCGACGACCTCGCCGAGATCCAGCTCGACGAGCACAACGCCAACGCCGCGCACCTCGTGCCGTACCTCCTGGATGCCGACGTGCCGGCCGAGGTCGCCGGCGCGCAGGCGCTGCTCGATGGCTGGGACCTCCAGGACGATGCGGACTCGGCCGCAGCCGCGTTCTTCAACGCCACGTGGCGGCATCTGCTCGCGCTGACGTTCCACAACAAGGTGCCCGAGTGGGCCGACCCGTCGGGCGGGTCGCGGTGGTGGGAGGTGGTCCGCAACCTCACCGCGGAACCGAACAGCTTCTGGTGGGACGACCCCGGCTCCGACGAGCGCGAGACCCGCGACGACATCCTGCGGCAGGCGATGATCGACGCGCACGCGGAGCTCGAGGGCCGGCTCGGCGACGACGTCGCCGAGTGGCGCTGGGGGGCGCTGCACACGCTGACGCTGACCCACGAGAGCTTCGGTCAGTCGGGCATCGACGTCGTGGAATGGCTGTTCAACCGCGGCCCGGTCGAGCTCGGGGGCGGCACCTCGATCCTGAACGCGACCGGTTGGACCGCCCATGCCGGCTACGAGGTGATGTGGGTTCCGTCGATGCGGATGCTGGTGGATCTCGGCGACCTCGACGCGGGCGGCTGGATCCACCTCACCGGCCAGTCAGGGCGGCCATTCCACCCCTATTACACCGATCAGCTCCACGACTGGGCGGCCGGGCGCACACACCCGATCGCGTTCAGCGACGGCGCGGTGGAGGCGGCCACCGTCGACCGCCTCACCCTGCTGCCCGGTGAGCGCTGAGCCGCCCGCGTCGCCGCCGGTGGCCGAAGCGGGGAGCCCTCGTCCGGGAGACCGGACCGGCGCGACCCACTCCCCCGCCGGCGCCGGTCAGGCGAGACGCCGGCCCAGGCGGTCGACGACTTCGGGGTAGCGGTCGAGGTAGTCGGCGAAGCTCGTGGCGGGGTGGCCGGCGACCCGCTCGACCGTGTCGCTGACCACGTCGAGCTCACCGGTGGCGATCGCAACGTACGAGGTGACCCAGCCGGTCACCTCGTAGTCCTCGGCGCCGTACCCGGCCCGCGACTCGTACGCCTCGTCGATCGTCTCGGGGTGGTAGGCGACGATCCTGCCCACGGCGCGCGAGAGCGTGTCGGCCACCTCGTGGAGTGTGACCGACTCGGGGCCGGTGAGGTCATGGGTCCGTCCGTCGTGCTCACCGTCGGCGGTGACCACGGCGACCGCGACGTCGGCGATGTCGTCGCGGGCGACCGCGCCGACCCGGCCCTCGCCGGCGGGCCCGCGGAGCACACCGTCCGCACCGACGAACGCCGGCAGCACGTCCTGGTAGAGGTTGTCGCGGAGGAAGGTGAAGGCGACGCCGCGCTCACGGATGAACTGCTCGGTGTGCCAGTGGTCGCGCGCGAAGGTGAACGTCGCGTCGGCAGCGGCACCGAGGAAGGAGACGTAGACGATCCGCGCGACGCCGGCGGCGACCGCCGCGTCGACGGCGGTGGCGTGACGCGCGACCCGATCACGCGACTCGCTGGCGGAGACGAGCAGCACGGTGGACGCGCCGCGGAACACCTCCCGCATCCGGGAGGCGTGGGCGTACTCCCCCTGCACCCATTCGGCGCCGTGGATCTCGAACGCCCGGGTGAGGTCACGCGTCAGCAGACGCGGGCCGACACCGAGGTCGGCGAGCCGGCGCGCGATGCGACGGCCGAGCTGCCCCGACGCTCCGGTCACCACCAGCGGCTGGGTCATTCCGGGCCCTGTCGGTCAGCACCACGTACTGGACCCTAATGGTCCAAGGGCCGTGGGGTGACGGGCGAGCGCGTCGCGGTCAGGAGTCGAGCTCGTCGGCGCGGAGCTTCTCCAGCAGGCGCAGCCACACCTCGGACACCGTCGGGAACACCGGAACCGCGTGCCACAGCCGCTCCACGGTGATGCCCGACACCACCGCGATGGTCGCGGCGTGGAGCAGCTCGCCGGCACCCGGCCCCACGAACGTGGCGCCGAGCACGACGCGACGGTCACGGTCGATGACGAGCTGGGCCGTCCCCGTGACCCCCTTGCCGAGCAGCGCGCCTCCGGCGGTGCCGCCGAAGGGGTGGGACACGACGACGACGTCGTGGCCGGCGCCACGCGCCTGCTGCTCGGTCAGCCCGGCGGCGGCGACGTTCGGGTCGGTGAACGCCACGCGCGGGCGGACGGTCTGGTCGGCCCAGGCCGGGTCGACCTCGACACCGGCGAGCGCGTCGCCGACGAGCCGCGCCTGGTACTTGCCCTGATGGGTCACGAGGATCCGCCCGTTGGTGTCGCCGACGACGTAGAGCCAGTCGTGACCCGGCACACGCAGATGGTCGTCGACCTCGATGAACCCGCCGTCACCCGGCTCGAGCCCGATGGTGTCGAGGCCGAGGTCGTCGGTCGGGGCACGGCGACCGACGCCGACGAACAGTTCGTCGCCCACGATGTCGCGGCCGTCGTCGAGCCGGACGGTCACCGGTCCGTCGGCGACTTCGCGCGCGACGGCCACGGCCTCGCAGTCGGTCTCGACCGTGATCCCCTCGTCCTCGAAGACCTCGCGCAGGTGCGCGCCGACGAACGGTTCCTCGTCGGCGAGGAGCCGATCGCGGATCTCGACGATCGTGACCTGCGACGCCCCGAGCCTCCGGAACGCCTGCGCCATCTCGACTCCGCTGACGCCGCCGCCGAGCACGACCAGCCGATTCGGGATCGCCTTGGCGCTGGTGATGTCCCGGTTCGTCCACGCGCCGGCGGCGTCGAGCCCGTCGATGGACGGCACCACGGCACGCGACCCGACGGCGATCACCACGCCCCGTTCGGCGTGGAGGCGAACCACCTCGCCGTCGTCCCCGGTCACCTCGACCGTGCGCTCGCCCGCCAGCCGACCGTGGCCGCGGACGAGGTCGATGCCGGCCGATTCGACCCAGCGGACCTGCGCGTCGTCGTCCCAGTCGGAGGCGAAGGCGTCACGGCTGCGCAACACGCGCTCGACGTCGACCTCGCCCGTGATGGCGGCAGCGGCGGCCGGGACGCGACCTGCGGCGGTCAGCACCTCCGTGGGGTGCAGCAGGGCCTTGGAGGGCATGCAGGCCCAGTAGCTGCACTCGCCGCCGACGAGGTGCGACTCGACGATGGCGGCGGTGAGGCCGCGCTGTCGGGCGTAGTCCGCGGCGTTCTCGCCGGCCGCGCCGGCACCGACGACGACGACGTCGTAGTTGCGATCCATCACGGCTCCTCGGGTGGCTGCGGTCGCGCGTCAGGGGCGGATCAGTCGAACCAACAGCTATCGTGCCACCAAGCTTCCACCGGGGGTAGGGGCGCCCGGCCGCGAGGGCCGGGCCTCCGTGGCCATGCGATCCCGATCCGCTGCCACGAGGTCCTGTCGTGCCTGCCACCGACCGTCCGGAGCCGCTGGACGACCTCGTCGACGCGGTGCGGCGCGGCGACCGTGACGCGATCGCCGCGGTCTACCTCGAGGTCGGTCCCGGCCTGCGGGGGTTCCTGCGCCGCCGAGTCGGGCACGGTGAGGTGGCCGACGACCTGGTGGAGCAGACCTTCGTCGAGCTGCTCGAGGGCTGCGGGCGCTTCCGCGGCGACGGTCGGTCGCTGCGGGCGTGGCTGTATCGGGCGGCACGCAACAACCTCAACGACTGGTGGAAGCGCGCCGACCGGCGCAGCGACCACGAGCTCACGTCGCGACGGGCGAGCTCGCTCGCCGATCCGGCTCCCGACCCGGGGATGCGGGCGACCGACGCCGTCCTCGACCCCGGACTCGAGGCCGGCCTGGCCGAGCTCACCGCGGAGCAGCGCGAGGTGCTCGAGCTGCGGGTGGTGGCCGGCCTGACCGTCGACGAGGTGGCCGCGATCACCGGACGGACCCCGGGTGCGGTCAAGCTGCTGCAGCACCGGGGGGTGCGCCGGCTCGCCGCCCTGTTGGATCCGGGACCGGATGTCGCCGACCCGTAACCTTCGCGCCCCCTGGCTCGTCTGCAATGGGTGAGAGCAGCTGCTCGAACCCAGGGGTGCGACATGAGCGAGGACCGGCGAGCAGACGAGGGGCCCGACCCGGAGGCCGTGGACCGGCTCGTCGACGCGGTGTTGGCCGGCGAGCATTCGGTCGCGGACGCCGACGACGAGGCGGCCTCGCTGGCACGCCTGCGGGCGCTCGCGACCGAGCCGTTGCCCGACGAGACACGCTCGCGCCACCTCGCACACATCCGGCAGTACGCCCCGCGCCGGCGCCGTGGGCGCGTGGCTGCCGGCGCGCGCGTCGCATGGCCCGTCCGGATGCGCCGCGGGCTCGTACCGGTGGCGGTCATGTCGCTGGTGCTGATGCTCCTCGGCGGGACGGTCGCGGTCGCACAGGACGCCGTCCCGGACGATCCGTTGTACGGGGTCAAGCGCGCGTCCGAACAGGCCTGGGTGTCGCTGCCGCGAGGCTCGGAGCGGGCCGCCGAGGTGCAGCTGGTGCTCGCCGAGCGGCGGCTGGGCGAGGCCTGGCGCGCCCCGGAGCACGCGGAGCGGCTCGTCGCCGAAGGCCTCGACAACGTCGAGAGTGCCGAGGACGAGCTGCCGGAGGAGGCCATCGCGGCGTTCGAACGCCTCCTCGGAGGCGGCGAGGAAGCGCTCCCGCCGACCGCCTCGCCCGTCGCACGCGCGGCGCTGCACCGCAACTGTGTGCGGATCGCAGCGAAGCACGATCTCTCCGCCAACTGTGGGCCCGAGCCCACTGTGGATCATCCCGGCCTGGGTCCGGGCGTCGGCCCGGGCGCGGGAGAGGTCCCGCGGGGCTGGGGCCCGGGGGGACGTCCCGAAGGGGTCGAGGGTCCCCCGCCGAACACCCCGGCGTTCGACCGCCACGGCGGCGAGGAATAGCGCCCGCTCGACCTGCACCGGCGGCATCGGCGACGAAGTAGCCTCCTCGCCTCCGGTGGCCCACGAGGCCGGGAGAGGTCGAGATGAGCCGTGCGGTGCTGGTGGTCGTCCTCGTCGTCGCCGCCGTCGGCCTCGGATGGCTCGGCCTGCGGTTCGGTGCCGGCATGGCACAGCCACCCGTCCTCGGGGTGCAGGATGACGGCCAGCTCGCCGCCTGCCCCGACGCGGACAACTGCGTGTCGTCTCGCGGCATCGACCCGCGCCACGCCATAGAGCCGTTGCCATGCCCGGAGACGAGCGTGGACGACATCGCCCGGGTCGCCGACGATCGGCTTGCCCGCACCACGCTCGAGACGGTGGACGACGGCTACGCGCACCTGACCGCCCGGGGCCGGTGGGTCGGCTTCGTCGATGACATCGAGCTCCAGGCCGACGGGGATGTCGTCCACGTCCGTTCCGCGGCCCGGCTCGGCGGCCGTGACTTCCGGACCAACCGGGACCGGCTCGAGACGCTGCGCGCCGAACTGGCCGCCGCAGGGCTGTGTCGATGACGCCCGCTGCGCCCGGTCGCGGGGACGGACGCGCGGGGGGCGTTGCAGGCGTGTGACGGCTTTGACCCCCCGCACCGCCGTGCGTACCCTCCGCGCGTGCTGTGTCCAAGCACGCCCTTGGTGGGTGTAGCTCAGTCTGGTTAGAGCGCCTGGTTGTGATCCAGGAGGCCGGGGGTTCAAGTCCCCTCATCCACCCTCCCGCGCGGCGCTTCGCACCCCCTCGGGTACGGTCACGGGTCGCGCGCACGCGCCGCTAGCTCAATTGGCAGAGCATCCGGCTCTTAACCGGCA
>CAZSQF010000070.1:0-11248 GCA_964608935.1 uncultured Actinomycetota bacterium
ACAGCCCCGTCACGTAAATGCCGCCGAAAGCTGTCCGCGAAGTGCGGAAAGCGAGTGCGGACAGCCACCCGGATCGGGTTTGACGACACCGACGGCGCCTGACGCCGGGGAGCGGTCGCGGGGTCAGCCGGCCGAGCGTCCCGGCTGTGCGCGGTGCAGGTCGCGACCGATCGCGACGGTGCGCTCGATCAGCGCGTCGACGTCGTCCGCCTCGGTGCGGTAGCTGAGCAGGCATGCGCGCAGCACGTAGCGGCCGCGGTGGCGCGCGTTGGACGGGAACACCCGCCCGTCGTCATGCAGGGCGTAGAGGATCCGCTCGTTGAGATCGTCGAGGTAACCGGCGGGATCCGGGTCGTCGCGCAGGTCGGGCGGGATGTAGCGGAACCCGACGATCGACAGCTCCGGGGCGATGGTCGGCTCGAGTTCGGGGTGCTGGACCACGCGGTCATGCAGCCAATCGGCGAGCGCGACGTCGTGGGTGATACGACGCTCGAATGCGTCCCAGCCGTGCGCGAGCAGGGACACCCACACGGGTAGCGCATCGAAGGGTCGGGTGAACTGTGGCGTCCACTGGTAGCGCTGCACCGTGTCGCGCACCACCTCGCTGTCGTAGCCCGTGTAGTCGGTCTCCAGCGTGAACGCGCGGTACTGAGTCTCCGGGTCGCGGAACAGCACCAGGCTCGAGCTGATCGGTGTGTCTCCCTGCCGCTTCTGGACAGGGAGTTGTCAGCGAGGACCTCGGATTGTGACGGGAGTGCGCAGACTGCTCGCCGGAGTGCTGGCAATCCACAGGGGGAAGTCGTCTTGACGGGCGAGGCCGAGGACGTCGGTCCACGCTGGTCGAGACAGCTCACGAGAGGCCGGCAACGATGAGGTTCGACGCGCCAGGAATCGGACCGGACGAGCTCGCCGCGATCCGACGTGACGAGTTCGTCTACTACACCACCATCGCCCACATGCAGACCGTAGCGGTCGAGGTTGCTCCGGTACCACTCCCGGGTCGGTTTTCGGCATCTTACGGGGGTCTAACTGCCAGTTTTTCAAGTGGGCCCGGGAGGGCTCGAACCTCCAACCAACGGATTATGAGTCCGCTGCTCTAACCCTTGAGCTACGGGCCCCAGACGCGTGAACGTAGCGGCCGGCACCGTCCCGGCGCCCCCTGGCGCTCGGAAGGCTCAGGCCGGGTCGAGCCGGAAGACCCCGCCACCGAGGTCGAGCACGTGCAGCTCGCCGTCGGCGTCCTCGGCGAACGACACCACCTGACCCCCGTCGACGCTCAACTCGGCCTGTTCGACGAGCTCGCCGTCGTCGAGCACGAGGGCACGGATCACGCCGACGCAGTAGTCGCTGTACAGATACGCGCCGCGCAGCTCGGGGATCGCCTCGCCTCGGTAGACGTAGCCGCCCGTGATGGCACAACCCTCGGGCCCGCCCGTCTCGTACTCGTACACCGGGGGCACGTGATCGTCGGGCGCGGACCCGCCGAACTCGAGCGTGCCCTCCATGAGGTTCCAGCCGTAGTTGGCGCCGGCGCCCTCACCCGCTGGCATCCAGTTGACCTCCTCACGGGCGTTCTGCCCCACGTCGGCGATCCACAGATCCCCAGTGTCACGGTCGAACGAGAACCGCCACGGGTTGCGCAGCCCGTACGCCCAGATCTCGTCGGCCGCCTGCGCGTCGTCGACGAACGGGTTGTCGTCGGGGACGCGGTAGGGGTCGGCTCCGAGCGGGTCGATGCGAACCATCGTGCCGAGCAGGGTCTGGTTGTCCTGGCCGGCCCCGATCGGGTCGCCCCCTCCCCCGCCGTCCCCGAGCCCGAAGTAGAGCATCCCGTCCGGACCGAACTGGATGTCGCCCCCGTTGTGGTTGGGGAACGGCTGGCTTTGAGTGAACACGGTCCTGCGGGCGTCGGCCATCACCTCGCCGTCCTGCACGTCGAACGCCTCGATCACCGAGTCGCCACGGGGGTCGGTATACGACACGTACAGCTCGCTGCCGTCCGGCGCGAAGGCGAGCCCGAGCAGGCCTCGCTCGGACTCGGTCGTGGTCCGGCCCGAGATGTCGAGCACCGGCGCCCCGAGGCCGTCGTCGCCGAGCGGGTGCACGGTCCCGTGACGGTCCGCGACGTAGAGCGTGCCGTCGGGGCCCACGGCGCCGGCGATGGCCGCGTCGAGCGAGCCGACCTCGGTGAGGGTCAGCTCCACCGTGAGGTCGGGCGGGGGCTCGGGGTCCGGTTCGGGCTCGGGGTCGGGCTCCGGCTCCGGATCGGGCTCCGGCTCCGGTTCGGGCTCCGGCTCCGGATCGGGCTCGGCCATCGGCTCGTCGTCGGGCGGGGCCTCGTCGGCGCCGCAGGCCGCCACGAGCAGCGCGATGCCGGCGACGGCGCCGACCGCGAGGCGTCGACGTCGGGACCGGCTGGCGCAGCGCATGGACGACACGGTAGCGGCGCGCCACCTCACGCCAAGGTGTCGAGCACGGACACAAGGTCCTCGGCCGTGGTGCGGGGGTTGACGACCACCATGCGCGCCACGGTCTCGCCCGCGTGGACCGTCGGCATCACGAACGCGAACCCGTCGGCCGCCAGGCGCTGCGACCACGCGTGGTAGTCGGCGGCGCTCCAACCGCGCCGACGGAACACCAGCACCGACAGCTCGGGATCGTGCAGCAGCTCGAGGTCGGGGCGCGCCCGGATCTCGGCGGCGATCGCGCGGGCCACCGACAGCCCGCGCTCGACCGCCTGCTCGTAGGCGCGGGTGCCGTGCACCGCCAGCGAGAACCAGAACGGCAGCCCCCGCGCGCGGCGCGACAGGTGCACCCCGTAGTCCGACGGATCCTCGCCGTCGGTGCCCGCCACCACCTCGAGGTAGCCGGCCGACTGGGCGTGGGCCCGACGCGCCCCCGCCGCATCCCGATAGACCAGCGCGCACGCATCGAAGGGGGCGAACAGCCACTTGTGCGGGTCGACGATGAACGAGTCCGCGTCCTCGATCCCCGCGAACCGGTCGTGCACCGAGGGGGCGGCCAGCGCGGCGAGCCCGTAGGCACCGTCGACGTGGAGCCACAGCCCGTGCGCCCGGGCGACCTCGGCGAGACCGTGCAGGTCGTCGACGGTCCCGAACTGGGTCGTCCCGGCCGTCGCCACGACCGCGAACACGCCGTCGCCGGGATGGTCCAGCAGCGCCGCGTCGAGCGCCGCCCCCGTCATCCGACCCGCGGCGTCCAGGGGGACGTCGAGCACGTCGAGGTCCATCACCCGGGCCGCGGTCAGCACCGAGGAGTGGACCTCGGCCGAGCACGCCAGCGTCCACCGGTCCGGGCGGCCGCCGCGCCGGCGCAGCGCCGCGTCGCGGGCGGCCACCAGCGCCGACAGGTTGCCCAGCGTCCCGCCCTGCACGAAGGTGCCGCCGGCCTCCGGCGGGAACCCGGCGAGGTCGGCCAGCCAGCGCAGCGCCTCGTTCTCGGCATGGACCGCGCCGGCCGCCTCGAACCACGTGCCGGCGTAGATCGACGAGGCCCCGACCACGACGTCGAACAGGCTCGCGGCCTGGGTCGGCGCACCGGGGATGAACGACAGGTAGCGCGGGTGGTCGATCGCGATGCAGGCGGGGGCGAGCACCTCGGTCCAGATCCGCAGCGCCTCGTCGCCGCCGAGCCCGTCGGGCGTGACGGTCGGGCCGGCGTCACCCGCGAGCTCCTCGGTGGTCCGGGCCCCGCCCAGGGGCACGGGATCCTGGCGCAGGCGGCGTCGGGTGACGTCGAGGACGGCCTGCGCGAGCCGCTCCATGTCCGCGTCGAATCGGTGCACGGGCGCGGAGTCTACGGGCGGCCCGACCTCGTCGGGTCTACGGGGACGGCGGGACCCGTGCGTGGATCACGATCGGGCGGCCGTGGTCGGACTGCGCGGTCGCGTCGGGCACCGTGACCAGCCCCTCGCCGGTCGCGACCGCGTCGGCGACCCAGGCCACGATCGCGGCATCGAGGACGTCGTCGGGGGCGACCCGGTCGTCCCCCGGGAACCGGCTCGGGAGCACGATCCCGAGGCGCTCGAGGACGGCCCGGCGGGTCTGGATCCCGGCCCAGGAGCGCTTGCGTGGCAGCGGCTCGTGCGCCACCAGCACGAAGGCGACCTCCGGGTGGGCCTCGTAGAGCGGCGCGCCGCGCGCGACCAGCCGGTCGATCTCGAGGATCTTCGGCACCAGCGCCCACGCCTGGCGGGTCATGCCCCTGCCGGTGGCCGCGACCGCCGCCGCGCTCGCCGCGGCGTGGTCGGTGGCCTCGCCCCGGGCGTAGGCGTCGAGCACCGCGCGGGGCGCCGCGTTGAACACGCTGCTGGCGCGGGCGCCCAGCAGCTCGCGGGCGGCGCGGTCGGCGTCGCGCACCGGCGCGTCCACCAGCCCGATCGGCATGTCGACGCCGGCGACCGCGATGTCGTCGTCGAGCACCTCGCCCGCGTGTGCGACCACCTCGACCTCCTCGACCGCACCGTCGCGGAGCCACACCGCGACCCAGCCGTCGGGGCACCCGTCCAGGCCGACGACCCGCCGCCCGGTGGGGGGATCCGGCTCGTCGGTGGCCATCACGGCCGGTCCAGGCCGAGGTCGCCGAGCAGCGCCTCGACGTCGGCCCGGAACAGCGGCTCGCACCCGTCGGGGAACAGCCACGCGTGGTGGCCGAACACCTCGAGGCTGACCTGGCCGTGGAGCCGACCCCAGGTCGTGAGCAGCAGCACCGCGAGCTCGGGCGGTGCGTCGGCGCCCGCGACCTCGGCCATCGGACCGAGCCGGGCGGCCAGGTCGGCCGGCAGCTCGGGCAGGTTCGGGTGCAGGCGCCCTTGCCGCCACGCGTCGACCAGCGGTTGAGACAGCGCCAGCCCGACGCGGGTCATCGCCGCGACCGTGGCGCCGCCCTCCGGTGCGCTGTAGCCGGGGATCGGGTCGCCGAAGACGAGCCCGAACTCCTCGGGGTGGGTCACGCCCCAGTGGCGGTAGGCGAGCGCGACCGCACGGAGCCGCGCCGCGACGTCGTCCTCCGCGCCCGCGGGCCCGTCCGTCGGGGCCGCGGTCGCGGCCAGCAGGTGGTCTGCGAGGTCGTCGAAGGCGTCGGCGATCAGCGTCGTGAGCAGGTCCTCCCGCGAGTCGACGTAGCGGTACAGCCCGGCGGGGCTCATGCCGATCCGGCGCGCGACCCGGCGCAGCGACAACGCCACCGCCCCGTGCTCGCGCAGCTCGTCGAGCGCGGCGGTCTTCAGCTCGCGCCAGGTGCGCCGGCGCGTGAGCTCGCGCCGGCCGACGTCGGCGTCGGGGGTGGTGGGCATGGGCTCCTCACGCTGGTCGCTGGGCGCACAGTCTAGCGAACGCCGATTGCATAGCGAACACCGTTCGCATATCTTCCCGCAGCGAACGCGAACAGTGTTCGCAAACTACCCCGCCACGCGGCGGACCGACCTGACAGGAACCACGATGCAGATCACCGTCCTCGGCGCCACCGGCGGCATCGGCCGCGCCATCGTCCACGAGCTGCACGCCCGCGGCCACGCCGTCGTCGCCGTCAGCCGCAGCATCACCCCGGCCGACGTGCCCGCCGGCGTCACCGCCCACGCGGCCGACGTCACCGACCCCGTCGCGGCGCGATCGGCGTGCGCCGGCGCCGAGGTCGTCGTCATGGCCGCGAACCTGCCCTACAACCGGTGGGCGTCCGAGCTCCATCCCATGGTCGACGGCGCGCTCGCGGCCGCGATCGCGGTCGGCGCCCGGTTCGTGATGGTCGACAACCTCTACGCCTACGGCTCCCCCGGCGTGCCGATCACCGACACGACCCCGGAGGCCGCCACGACCCGCAAGGGCGCGCTGCGCCGCGAGGTCGGCCGGCGGCTGCGCGCGGCACACGCCGACGGCGCCCCGGGTGTCACGATCGGTCGGTTCGCCGACTACTACGGCCCGGGGCCGTTCGACAGCTCGCTCGTCAACATGCTCGGCATCCGGCGGGCGCTGGCCGGCAAGGCGCCGCAGGCGTTCGTCGCCGCCGACCAGCCGCACACGTTCGTCTACCTCGCCGACGCGGCCCGTGGGTTCGCGACGCTGGTCGAGCGCCCGGAGGCGGACGGCCGGTCGTGGATCCTGCCGGCCGCACCGGCGGTGACCCAGCGGGAGCTGCTCGCGATCGTGGCGGCCGAGGCCGGCATCGCACCGCGGCTCGGCCGGGTGACGCCGGCGATGCTCGCGGTGGCCGGGCTCGTCAGCCCCCAGCTGCGCGAGGCACGCGAGGTGGTGGCGCAGTTCGCCCGCCCCTACGTGACCCGTGCCGACGACTTCGAGGCGGCCTTCGGCCCGAGCGAGACAACGCCCCACGAGCGGGCGGTGGCCGAGACGATCGCCCACTTTCGTAGCGCCGGCAGGGGCCTGGCTCAGGTGTCGGGGCGGTAGCGGCCGAGCTCGCGCCGGGCGAGGGCCATCTCGTGGACCTCGTCCGGCCCGTCGACCATCCGCAGCGTCCGGGCATGGGCCCACATCATCGCGAGCGGGGTGTCGTCGGTGAACCCGGCGCCGCCGTGGGTCTGGATCGCCTTGTCCAGCACCCACTCGGCCATCGCCGGCGCCACGATCTTGATGGCCGAGATCTCCCGGCGCGCGCCCTTGTTTCCCACCGTGTCCATCAGGTGCGCGGTCTTGAGCGTGAGCAGCCGCGCCTGCTCGATGCGCACCCGTGCCTGGGCGACCCACCGGCGGAACACGCCCTGATCGGCGATCGGCCGACCGAACGGCTCGCGCACCAGCGCCCGCTCGCACATCAGGTCGAACGCCCGCTCGGCCATCCCGATCAGGCGCATGCAGTGGTGGATGCGGCCCGGGCCGAGGCGTGCCTGGGCGATCATGAAGCCGTCGCCCTCGGTGCCGATGAGGTTCGACGCCGGCACCCGGACGTCGGAGAAGGCGACCTCGGGATGGCCGCCGTGGCCGTCGTAGCGGCCGAACACCGGGATCTCGCGCACGATCCGCACGCCCGGCGCGTCGGTGGGCACCAGGATCATCGACTGCTGCCGCGAGGGGTCGGCGTCGGGGTCGGTCACCCCCATGAAGATGCCGACCCGGCAGCGGTCGCTGGCTGCCCCCGACGACCACCACTTGCGGCCGTTGACGACATAGTCGTCGCCGTCGCGTTCGATCCGTGCGGTGATGTTGCGCGCGTCCGACGACGCGACGTCGGGCTCGGTCATGAAGAACGCCGAGCGGATCTCGCCCTCGAGCAGCGGCACCAGCCACTGCGCCTGCTGCTCGGGCGTGCCGAACAGGTGCAGCACCTCGATGTTGCCGGTGTCGGGCGCGGCGCAGTTGGTCGCCTCCGGCGCGATCAGCGGCGAGCGGCCCATGATCTCGGCCAGATGGGCGTAGTCGAGGTTGGACAGGCCCGCGCCGTGCCGCTCGTCGGGGAGGAACAGGTTCCACAGCCCGCGCGCCCGTGCCTCGGCCTTGAGCTCCTGCATCACCGGCGGGTGGGCGTGACGGTCCCCCGACGCCGCGATCTGGTCGTGGTAGACGCCCTCGCTCGGATACACGTGGGCGTCCATGAAGTCGAGCAGCTCGCCGCGCAGCCGTCCGCCGTGCGGGCTCAGGGACAGGTCCACGTCATCCTCCCGCGCGCGTCACGCACCCATGGCCGGCTCGTGGGGCACGCGCGCCTCCCGGTAGCCGGCGACGGCCGAGAGCGCGAGCTCCTCGGCGCGGCGGCGGCCGTCGATCGCGGCCTGCACCGCACCCTGCCGGGCGTGGCGCAGCGCGTTGCGGCGTGCGTCCCGCCGGCGTTCGGGCCCGTGCTCGGGATCGAGGAGGTACATCGCGCCGGCGCCGAGCGCGGCACCGGTCGTCAGGGTCAGGACCGTGCGGACACGCACGTGGGCACCTCCGGGGGTCGAGATCGCGCCGCTGCCCCGTGTTGTAGTCGGGCGCGCGACGGCCGTCGACCGGCGCCGGTCAGCTGCCGAGGCCGAGCTTGCGGCTGCACGCCGGCCACGCGCCCCAGCCCTGCTTGGCCTGGAGCCGTTCCGCCTTGAGGATCTGCACCTCGCGCGGGTGCTCGTTCGGGGCGCCGCTGCCGCCGACCGCACGCCACGAGCGCAGCGTGAACTGCAGGCCGCCGTAGAAGCCGTTGCCGCTGTCGAGGTGCCAGCGCCCGTTCGACTCGCACTGGGCGAGACGGTCCCAGACCGTCACGACCGCAGCGGTCGTGGCTCCTGACGGCGCGTGCTCGTCGACGCCGGGCGGCGGGGCCTGCGGCGACAGGCCGCGCGGCGTCCACAGCGACCGGGCAAGCGAGCCGGTGAGGTCGGTCCCGTCGCCGAGGTCGCGACCGGCGAGCAGGTCGGCGGGCGCGACGGTGAGCTCGTCGACCTCATCGGGCTCGTCCGTGTCGTCGGCGGACGCCTCGAGGACCGCGACGCCGGCGCTCACGGCGACGACCGCCACGAGCGACGCGAGGCGGCGCGCCAGGGTGGTGGACGTGGGGAAGGCCCGGCGCGGGCGCGCACGACCAAGCATGCAGTCTCCTGGAGACGGGGTGCGGGAGGGCGACGACCTGGCACCCGACCCGGACCGGGTCGTGGGTGCGCCGACGGGCGGCGGTCGAATCGCTTGCGGGAGACCGAACGGTGACGGAGCCGACCCGGATCGGCCACCCGTCCCACCCCGTCCGACCGGACGAGCACGTGCCGCGAGCCGGGCGTGCGCGGGCGTACGTGCGGGATTCCCGCGACGTTCCCGGGTCCTGCCCCACCGCTCTCGATGCGCGTTCAGCGCACGTATGGGCCGCGGGTGGCGCCGCCGGCGGTCAGCCCGCGGCCTCCTCGGTCCAGCGGCCGAACGCGGCCCAGAACGGGTCCTGGCCCGGGTGCACGAGCGGGCGCTGCTCCCCGTCGAGGGTGACCCTGCGCCCCTCCCCCGCCGGCACGACCTCGCCGACGGCGGCGGCCGGGATGCCCCCGTCGGCGAGCGCGGCGAGCACCCCGTCGACGTGGTCGGGCCGCACCGTCGCGATGAGGGTCCCTTCGCTGATGGCGATGTAGGGGTCGATCCCGACGTGGTCGCACACGGCCCGGACCGCGCCGGGCATCGGGATCGCGTCGCCGTCGACGACCACGTCGACCCCCGACGCGTCGGCGATCTCGGTCAGGCCGCCCAGCACCCCGCCCTCGGTGGCGTCGTGCATGGCGGTGACGCCGTCGTCCTCCAGGCCGTAGTCGGCGGCGATCCGGGCCTCGGGCACCACGGTCATGCGCTCGAACAGCGCGTCGGCGTCCCGGGCGACGTCCTCGCCGAGCTCGCTGGCGAGCCGGTCGGTGAAGGTCGCCCCGAACAGCGCGGTGGCTTCGATGGCCGGGCCCTCGGTGACCACGATGCGGTCGCCGGGCCGGGCGCCGCGCGGGGTGATGTAGCCGTCCTCCGGGCCGATGGCCATGCAGGTCGCCCCGCCCACCATCGGCCAGGCGCAGCCGGCGTAGCGGCCGGTGTGGCCGGTGATGACGGCCATGCCGAGCTCGGCGGTGGCGTCCGACATCGCCTCCCACAGGGTGGCCAGGTCGTCGTCGGACAGCTCGAGCGGGAGGTTCAGGTCGACCGTCATCCAGCGCAGCGGCAGCCCCGAGGTGGCCGTGTCGGACGCCAGGATGTGGACCGCGAACCAGGCCGCACGCTCCCACCCGAACGCCGGCACCACGAACACCGGGTCGGTCGACAGGGCCATGACCTGCCCCCCGCCGATGCGGACCACACCGATGTCCACGCCGTGCTGCGGTGGGACGAGCAGGTCCGGATCGGGCGCCCCGAGGTGGCGCAACACCACGTTCTCGAACACCTGGGCGTCGATCTTGCCGGGGGCCTTTTCGGTCATGGTCTCTCCTGGCGGTCGCGGGTGCGCCGCGGCCATCGAAGCCGACGATCGGCTGGGATGCGAGCCGGGTCCGATGACCCTGCTGGCCGCATCCGGCCCCGGTTAGCCTCGACCCGAAGGATCGAGCTCCCGAAGGCGCCCCATGGCCGAGCCCGACGCCTCACGGCTGGCGCACCACCTGCGGCTGTGGTGGCCCACCGTCGCCGTCGCCGTGGCGCTGGTCGCCGGCGGTGGCTTCGCCCTGGCCGGCGAGGACACGGCGTCCGCGATCGTCTGGGGCGCAGCGATCGGGGCGATGACGGTCTCGCTCGTGGTCGAAATCGTCCGCCAGATCGCGCGTCGACGGCCGGGCGTCGACGTGATCGCGCTGTTGGCGATGGTCGGGGCGATCCTGCTCGGCGAGCTGCTGGCCGGCGTCATCATCGCCCTCATGCTGGCGACCGGCCGGGCGCTGGAGGCCCAGGCCGACGCCCGTTCACGCCGCGAGCTGACGTCGCTGCTGGCAGCGGCACCCCGCCGCGCCCACCGCCGGGACGGCGACACCGTCGTCGAGGTCGCGGTCGACGACATCGCCCCGGGCGACCTCGTCGTGGTCCGTCCCGGGGAGGTCGTGCCGGTCGACGGCATCGTCGCCGCGGACCGGGCCGTGCTGGACGAATCCACCCTCACCGGTGAGTCCCGGCCGGTCGAGCGCGACGTGGCCGAGCCGGTCGCCAGCGGCGCGGTCAACGCCGGCGGCCCCTTCGAGCTGCGCGCCACCGCGTCGGCCGCGGACAGCACCTACCGGGGCCTGGTCCGCCTGGTGGAGCAAGCCCAGGCCGACCGGCCTCCGTTCGTCCGGTTGGCGGACCGGGCGGCGCTGTGGTTCATCCCGTTCACGCTGGTGGTCGCGGGGGGCGCCTGGGCGCTGTCTGGCGATCCCGTCCGGGCGTTGGCGGTGCTGGTGGTGGCGACGCCGTGCCCCCTCATCCTGGCGACGCCGATCGCCATCACCTCGGGCATGTCCCGGATGGCACGCCGCGGCATGATCGTCAAGGGCGGCGGCGCCCTGGAGACGCTCGCCCGGGCCAGGACCGTGCTGCTCGACAAGACCGGGACGGTCACCGCGGGCCAGCCGCGGGTGCTCGACGTCGAGGTGTTCGACGGCGCCGACCCCGACGAGATGGTGCGTGCGGCCGCGTACCTGGACCAGGTGTCGGCCCACGTGTTCGCTCCGGCGATCGTGCAGCTCGCGCGCGAGCGCGGACTCGACCTCAGCTTTCCTTCGGAGGTGTCCGAGACGCCCGGGCTCGGCATCGCCGGGCTGGTCGACGGGCGGGCCGTGCGGGTCGGGCGGGTCGACTGGGTGGTGGACGGCCAGCTGCCCGTG
>CAZSQF010000071.1:0-11196 GCA_964608935.1 uncultured Actinomycetota bacterium
GTCCGAGGGGGCGTTGTCGACCACGAGCAGGCGGTCCAGCGGCAGGTCGGTCCGTTCGGTGCTCATCCGCGAGAACCTACCGGCCCGGCCGCACACAGACGCGGCCCCGAACCGTTCGTTTGTGGTCAGCGACCTTCGGGCGTGACCACGACCACGGGGCAGGGGCTGTGCGCCACGACCTGGTGGCTGACCGAACCGAGCAACAGGCCCCGGAAGCCGCCGAGGCCGCGGGCACCGACCACGAGCAGGTCGGCCCCTTCGGACACCTCACACAGCACCGCGGCCGCGCCGCCCGAGCGCAGCGTTCGGATCACAGAGACGTCGCTGGTGTCGCCGACGGCCGCGAGGGCCTCGTCGAGCACCGCGTCCGCAGCCTTGCGCAGCTCCTCGTCGGACGGGAGCGTCACGACTGCGGGGAGGGCGATGTAGTCGGGCGTGACGTAGGCGTGGACCAGTTCGAGCTCTGCCCCGCGCAGTCGAGCCTCGTCGAGCGCCCAGTCGAGCGCGCGGATCGAGTCCTTGGAGGAGTCGATGCCGACGGTGATTCGGGCCATGACGTTAACCTCCGGATTCCGGCGTCCGGCGCCCTTTGCCGGGCGTCTGTGACCACCGTCGCATCCGCACCGCACGGCCGGCAGGGCAGTCGGGCTCGGATCAGCCGGGTCGATCGACCCCACTGCGCGAGGCGGGGGCCGTAGGCTGTGCAGTCGGGACCTGGCCTCCCCCGGCCCGTCCCGCGAGGTCGCCTGCGATGCGCTATCCGGAACGGCTCCTCACCGACGACGAGGAGATCCTCCAGCAGTTCCGTCCCCACTGGCGCGTGCTGCTGCCCGCACTCGCGTGGGCGATGGCGTTCGCCGCGCTCGTGGGGCTGGCCGCCGCGGCGCTCGAGGCGCGCTACGCCGCCATCGCCGGCGGGGCAGCGCTCGGCCTGTGGGTGCTGCTGTCGGGCAGGTCGCTGTTCGACTGGTGGTTCACCAACTATGTCCTGACGACCGAACGGATCATCGTTCGACGCGGCTGGATCGCGCGGTCGGGCACCGAGATCCCGCTCGAGAACATCAACAACGTGCTGTTCCGGCAACGGGTCATCGAACGCGTGCTCGGCTACGGGGACGTGCTCATCGAATCGGCTGGTCGGCAGGGACAGAGCCGGCTCGAGGACATCCCCGACCCGGAGGCGTTCCAGTCCCGGGTGTACCGCGCACGCGAGCTACGGGCACTGCACTTCGGCGGGAGCGCCGCCCGCGACGTGGTGGCCCAGCTCGAGGCGCTCGCCGACCTGCGGGAGCGGGGCCACCTCACCGACGAGGAGTTCGCGGCCAAGAAGCGGCGACTGCTCGCCGACGCGGGCGACCCGGGCACGCGGCCGTCGGCGGATCGAGACGAGATACCCGAGCAGCCGTGACCTTTCGACCCTGTCCGGCCACTCCCCCGGCCGGGACGCTCCGGACAGACGACGTGAAGGAGGTCTGGCCATGCTCGGCATCCGCGTGCAGGACCCGGTGGGGCGTCTGGTGACCGCACCGACCGCGACGGTGCGACCGTCGGCGACGCTCCGCGAAGCGACGCACTCCCTGGCCGCCGACGGCCTGGGGCTGCTCGTGGTGGTGGACCCGAACGGTGTCCACGGCGTGCTGTCGGAACGGGACGTGATCCGCGCGGTCGCCGAGGGCGGTGACCTCGACGAGGAACGGGTCCGCGACCACGCGACTGAGGAGATCGTGACGGTTGCCGACACGACCTCGGTGCTCGACGCCGCGACCGCCATGACCGCCGCCGAGGTGCGCCACCTCGCCGTGACGCAGGGCGAGAACATCATCGGGGTGGTCTCGGTCCGTGACCTCGTCGCCGTGTTCGTCGGCGCGTTCGACGCCGCGCCGGTCTGAGCCCGGCGCTCGCGGTCGGCCGACGTCCGCGATGACGCTCACCGACGCGTCGGTGCCGTCCGGCCGCTGCTACCCCTCGAGGGTCGCGAGCATGTCCGCGATGACCGCACGACGGATATCCAGGTCGGGTTCGCCGAGGTCGTTGGCGTGCGCCGCGAGGGTGCGCTCGCCGAGCGGCACATGGGCGCGGTGCACCGCCGTGCCGGCCGGCAGGTAGGCCTCGCCGGGGGCGACGCCCTCGACGACCACGACATGGCGGGCGTCGACCTCGGTCTCCTCGACCGTTTGAACGTCGGTAGCGGGATCGTCCTCGACGATCGTCGGGATCTGGGCCACGGGCCGGTCGATCGTCACGAGCGTCACGGCGACGTCGAGGGGGAGGTGGGTGTCGGGGGTCAGCTCGATCGGTGCCGCGTCGAACACCTGACACCGGGCGGTCACGTCGTCGGAGCTGGTGTACCAGCCCTCGGGATGGTCGATCCGGTAGCCCCCCCTTGGGGTTCTCGCACTGCTCACCGAGCGGCAACCCGTCGGTGGCGGTCGGCTCCTGCGTGGTGTCGGGGGGGCGGGTGGACGGACGCCGTGGCGTCCGCGTCGTTCACCCGTGGTTGCCGACAGGACCCGTCGAGGTTCACCGCGTCCGGTGCACGCACACCGTGGTCGGGGTCAGCCCGCGGCGCGGCGGAGGCGGTCCATCACCGCCCGACCGACGCCCGCTTCCTCCACGGCCTCGACGACCAGGACGTCGACACCGCAGCGCTCGGCCTCGCGCAGCGCGGCGTACAGCTGTTGGGCGAGGTCGGCGGCGCCCCGGAAGCGGGCGATCGGCACCACCCCGGGGGGCGCGGGCCCGGATGCGACCAGGCCGACGGCACCGCGGCCGTCGAGCAGCGCGAGCGCACGGTCCGGCCCGGTGCCGGCAGGGACGACCTCGATGGCGCAGGCGGGGGCATAGTGGCGGTAGCGCGTCCCCGGGGACCTCACGCCCCCCGCGTCGCCAGCGTCCTCCGCAGCCGCGACGCCAAGCTGCTCGCGGGTCACCGACCCCTCGCGGAGCACCACCGGCCGATCACCGCGGGCGTCGACGACCGTGGATTCGACCCCGACCGGGCACGGCCCACCGTCCAGGATCGCATCGACCGCGTCCCCGAGGTCGGTGGCCACGTGTGCGGCGGTCGTCGGCGACGGTCGGCCGGACCGGTTCGCCGAGGGTGCAGCCACCGGCACATCGGCCTCGGCCAGCAGGGCCGTGGCGACCGGATGGTCGGGGACGCGAACGGCGACCGTGGTGTGCCCCCCGGTGGTGATGCGGGGCAGCTCGTCGCGCGCGTCGAGCACGACCGTCAGCGGACCGGGCCAGAATTCCCGGGCCAGGCGACGCGCCAGCGGGGTGACCTCGTCCACGACACGGGTCAGGTCGGTCGCGTCGGCCAGGTGCACGATCAACGGGTTGTCCGCCGGCCGGCCCTTGACCGCGAAGATGCGGGCGACCGCGTCCGGGTCGGTCGCGTCGGCGCCCAGCCCGTAGACGGTCTCGGTGGGGAACGCCACGAGCCCACCGCCGCGGAGCAGCTGCACGGCCGCAGCGAGTCCCTCGAGGTCGGGCGCCAGCGAGGTGGGAGCACGCAGGGCGGTCACCTTGGTCGGAGCGGCTCGGACCCACCGATGGTACGGGGCGCCCGATCCCGACCGATCACCCGAGTGTCGCCAGCTGCTGCTCGGCCGCCGCCAGGACCTCGACGACGGCGCGTCCGAGGTGCACGTCGCAGGGGTGGGGCCGACCGGAGCGGGCGGCCGTGGCCAGCTCGTCCAGCGCGATGGAGAAGGCCGCGGTCGGCAAGGTCGTCGCCCCCGGCATCTCTCGCGAGCCGGCGTCGCCCCACACGCTCAGGCCGACCTGGGCGGCCGCGGGAGGCACGTCCAGCGACAGGGCGGCCGTCGAGGTCGCACCACCCTCGTGGCGGAACGCGAGCTGTGTTACGTCGTGGCTGCCGGCCACGGCCGCCACCTGCTCCACGGCGCCGAGCGCCGCCCAGAGCATCGACAGCGCATGCGGCCCGACGTCCCAGAGGCCGCCCTTCTCGCGCCGCCAGCGCGACTCCAGCGCCGGGCTGCCCGGCTGGAACGCCGCAGCGAGCCACCGGGCCGCGCCCGCGACCCAGGGCCCGTCGCGCTCCACCTCCGAGAGCCATGCGCGCAGCTCGGGCTGGAACCGGCTGGTGAAGAACACCACCGATGCGACTCCCGCCGCGTCCACCGCGGCCGTGAGCGCCTCCGCAGCCTGCGTGGTCGTCGCGATCGGCTTCTCGAGGAGCAGGTGCCGGCCCGCGCGCGCGGCCCGGACCGCCAGGTCCGCCTGGGTGGCGGGAGGGACGGCGAACGTGACCGCGTCGACGTCGGCCAACAGCGCATCGACGTCGTCGTAGGCACGGGCACCGAGCTCGGCGGCGGCCGCGGCGGTCCTCGAAGGGTCACGGCCCCACACGCCGACCAACTCGTGGTCGCCACGGCCCGAGATCGCGGCGCCGTGCGTGGCCCTGGCCCACGTGCCCGTGCCGACGATGCCGAACCTCACCCCGCCCCCGTACCCGGATCCCGGCCGCCGGCGTGCTGGATCGCCTCCCACACCCGCTGCGGGGTGCACGGCATGTCGACGTCGTCGACGCCGAGGTGCCGTACCGCGTCGACGATCGCGTTGACGACGGCCGGCGGCGCCCCGATCGCCCCCGCTTCGCCCGCACCCTTCACCCCGAGGGTGTTGTAGGGGGTGGGCGTGACCGTGCGGGCCAGGTCGTAGTCGGGCAGATCGGGTGCGGTCGGGACGAGGTAGTCGATCAGCGTCGCCGTGAGCGGGTTGCCGTCCTCGTCGTAGGCCGCGGCCTCGTACAGGGCCTGCGCGATGCCCTGGGCGATCCCGCCGTGCCGCTGGCCGTCCAGCAGCTGCGGGTTGACGACGTTGCCCACGTCATCGACGGCGACAAAGTCGCGGATGCGGGTCGCCCCCGTCTGCGTGTCCACCTCGACGACGCACGCGTGGGCGCCGAACGGGAACGTCAGCCCGGACGGCTGGAAGCTCGTGGCGGCCTCGAGGCCCGGCGGCATGCCCTCGGGGACGTTCCCCGCCGCAGCCGCGTCGGCGACCTCGGACAGCGTCACCGCGGTGTCGGGCGCGCCGCGGATGGCGAACCCGCCCTCCTGCACCTCGACGTCCTCGACGGCGGCCTCGAGCAGGTGTGCCGCGATCTGGCGCGCCTTGTCCGCGACTGCGCCGGCGGCCGACTCGATCGCCTGTGCGCCTACCGGCATGGACCGCGACCCGTAGGTCCCTGCCCCCACCGGGACGCGCGCGGTGTCGCCATGGACCACGAGGACGCTGGCCGGGTCCACCCCCAGGGCGTCCGCCGCGAGCTGTGCCAGGCTGGTCGCGGTGCCCTGACCCGTCGGAGCGAGGCCGGTCGCGACCTCGACACGGCCGTCGGCACGGACCCGCACCGACCCGGTCTCGGGATCGCCGGGGCCGAACCCGCACACCTCGACGTAGGTCGACAGCCCCACGCCGATCTGCACGGGGTCGCCCGCGTCCCGACGCCGTGCCTGTTCGGCGCGGACCTCGTCGTAGGCGACCATCTCGAGGGCGCGGTCGAGGGAGGCGCCGTAGTCGCCGGAGTCATAGGTGTGGCCTCCCAGCGTGGTGAACGGGAACTCGTCCGGTGCCGGGAAGTTGCGCCGGCGCACCTCGGCCGGGTCCAGCTCCAGCTCGGCGGCCAGGTCGTCGACAGCCCGCTCGACCCCGTAGGTGGCCTCCGGACGCCCGGCACCGCGATACGCGTCCGTCGGCGTCAGCGTGGTGAACTTCCCCACGCACGCGAACCGGTAGCCCTCCCACCGGTAGCACCCGGGGAACATCTTCCGACCGGACATCGGGGTCTCCACGGTGCCGTCCAGGAGGTAGGCCCCGCAGTCGGCCGTGATGCGGGCCCGCAGGCCGAGCAGCGTGCCGTCGCGACGCGCGGCGACCTCGACCTCCTGCACCTGGCCGCGACCGTGGTTGGTGGTCAGCATCTCCTCGGTCCGTGTGCCGGTCCATCGCACCGGACGGTGCAGCCGACGGGCGAGCGTGGCGCACAGCAGGTCCTCGGGGTAGAGGTTGAGCTTCGCCCCGAACCCGCCACCGACGTCGGGAGCGACGACCCGGATGTCGGATTCGTCCAGACCGAGCACGTGCGCCAGATCGCCGCGGACCGCATGCGGGACCTGGGTGGAGGTGTAGACGACCAGGCCTCCGGTCGGCTCCGTCATCGCCAGCACCGACCGGGGCTCGAGCGAGGTGGGCACGAGCCGTGGCTGGACGTAGCGGCGTCGGATCACCACCTCGGCGGCGTCGAAGGCGGCGTCCACGTCGCCACGTGGCTTGCCCTCGTAGTGGAACGCGACGTTGTCGTCGAAGCCGTCATGCAGGAGCGTGTCGGCCGAGGCCGCGGCGGCGACATCGGCCACCGCCGGGAGCAGATCGAAGTCGACGTCGACGAACTCGATCGCATCCGCCACCGCCTGACGCGACGTTGCGACCACCACGGCGACCGGCTCACCCACGTACCGGACCCGGTCCACCGCCAGGGGCCAGTGGTCGGGCGTGGGCGAGTCACCGAGGTTGTCCGCCGGCAACGGCGCGTGCCACTCGTCGGCGAGGTCCGCGGCGGTGAAGGCGCCGACGACCCCGGGCTGGTCGAGGGCGGCCGAGGTGTCGACGGACACAACCCGGCCGTGTGCCAGGGGCGAGCGGACGACACCGAGGTACACGGCGCCCGCAGCCGGCAGGTTCTCCGTCCAGCGGGCACGACCGGTAACCAACCGCGCATCCTCGATGCGCGGCGTCGACGATCCGACGTGGCGTTGGCGGGTCACAGGCCCCCTCTTAGCAGTCTCGAGGGCCGCCCACCAAGCCGTTCCGCCTCGTCATCGGGGAGTGTCGGGCTCGAGCGCCATGTAATCAAACGTCCGTTTGATGGACGGTAGGCTGGCTGCCGACGGCGAGGAGGCGGAGATGGCCAGGGCGGCGGAGCGGCGTGCGGCCAAGAACGCGATGTTCGACGGGTTCGCGACCATCGCCGGCGCGCTCGCGTCCGGGCGCCGGGCCGAGATCGTCGAGGTGCTCTCGCAGGGCGAGCGCAGCGTCGAGCACATCGCCGACGCCATCGAGCAGTCGGTGGCCAACACCTCCCACCACCTGCGCGCGCTGGCCCGCGCCGGGCTCGTGACGACGCGCCGGGACGGCACACGGATCTACTACCGGCTCGCCTCCGAGCGGGTCCTCGATCTGTGGCTCGCGCTGCGCGACCTCGCGGCGGAGCAGCTCGAGGAGCTGGACCGGCTCGCTGCCGACTACCTCGGCGACCGCGGCGAGCTGGAGCAGATCGGACCCGAGGAGCTGCTCGAGCGCCTCGACAGCGGCGAGGTCGTGGTGATCGACGTCCGTCCGGAGGCCGAGTACGCGGCCGGCCACCTGCCGGGCGCGGTGTCGGTGCCACCCGATCAGCTCCAGCAACGGTTGGACGAGCTTCCCGGGGACCGGGACGTCGTCGCCTACTGCCGCGGGCCCTACTGCGTGTACGCCGACGATGCGATCCGTGCGCTGCGGGCTCGGGGACGCTCCGCGGCGCGATTGACCGAAGGCGTGCCCGAGTGGCGCCGCGGCGGCGGCCCGGTCGAGGTCTGACGACGGGCCGCCGGCCGCGGCGTCGGGCCGGTGGGGTCGTCAGCCGGCGGGCGATCCCACTGGCGTCCGGTGCGCGATCACCAGCGCGCCGGCGAGGGACACCGCCCCCAGGGCGGAGAACACGTCGCCGTGCCCCGTGGCCATCAGCAGCGCGGAGCCGACCATGGCCGCGACGGCCGTCGTCGGCGCCCCGTTGGCCCGCAGGGCGATGGCGGCCGCGACGGCGGCCACGACCCAGGACAGGTGCGCGCCGACGGCGACCGGCAGCACCGCGCCGGCCTGGACGTGGTCCCACAGGTGCGTCGCGGCCTCGGGGAAACCGCCCTCGACCAGCAGCCCGGTGGCGATCGCCGCTGACGCGCCGAGCGCCCCGAGCAGCGCCACCCAGACCACGACCGCGGCCCGCGCGACGACCGCCGCGGTGCCCGGCAGGCGCAGGAGCCGCAGCATCACCAGGCCGAGCACCGGGGTCAGCGCAAGCTGGCCCCAATGGACCATCAGCCACCGGGTGGTGTCACCCGCCAGCATCTGCTCGCCGTGCGGGTGGAGCAGGCCGAGGGGGACCCACAGCAGCGCGACGGTGCCACCGACGGCCGCGTCGAGGGTGCGGCGGCGGGATGCCGCTGCGATGAGGTCGGTACCCATGTGTCATCCTTTCTCAAGTCGATGCTTGAACAAGGTGGCAGACCCCACTGGCCATTGTCAAGTGATCATTTGACTATTGATCCGAGCTCCGGCATGCTGTCATCCTCAAACATCGACTTGAGGAATGAACCGTGTCCCAGCACGCGCAACCGGTCATCACCCCGATCGTCGACACGGGGCTGGGCAACAGCGCGTACGTGGTCGACCTGGGCGACGGGGGCGCGGCGATCGTCGATCCCCAGCGGGATCCCCGCCCATACCTGGGCGAGCTCGAACGCCGCGGGCTTCGACCCCGGTTGGTGCTCGAGACGCACCTGCACGCGGACTTCGTCTCGGGTGGCCGCGAGCTCGCCGCACTCGGAGCGGAGCTCGCGGCCCCCGCCGACAGCGACCTCGGCCATCGCCACCGACCCCTCCGCGACGGCGACGAGCTCGACCTCGGCGGCCTGCGGCTGGAGGTCATCGCCACGCCCGGGCACACCCCGGAGCACCTGGCCTACCTGCTGCTCGACGGCACGCGTCCGGTGGGGCTGTTCTCCGGCGGGACGTTGATCGTCGGTGGTGTGGCGCGGACCGACCTGCTCACGCCCGAGCTGACCGAGCCGCTGGCGCGCGACGCCTACCGCTCCATCCGTGACCGGCTGCTGCCGCTGCCCGACGACCTGCCGGTGTATCCGACCCACGGCGCCGGATCGTTCTGCTCCACGGCTCCCGGCGGGGACCGGGTGACCACGATCGGACACGAGAAGCGGGCCAACCCGCTGCTCGCCGACGATCCGGACGAGGACACGTTCGTGGCGCGGCTCGTGGCCGGCTACGGCAGCTTCCCGCCCTACTTCCTCGAGCTGCGCGACGTGAACCGGGCCGGCCCCGAGGTACACGGCCCGTCCCTTCCCGCGCTCCCGCGGCGCTCGCCCAACGAGGTCGAGGCCGCGGTGGCCGACGGCGCGGAGCTGGTCGATGTGCGGGGGATGGAGGCATTCGCCGCCGGCCACGTCCCCGGGGCGCTGTCGATCCCGTGGCGGACCCAGTTCGCGACCTGGCTGGGATGGCTGGTCGGTCGCGACCGCGAGGTGATCTTCGTCACCGACAGCCAGGCCGACGAGGCCGACGTGGCCTGGGCGGCGCTGACCGTCGGCGTCGACCGGCTCGGTGGCGTGCTGGCCGGCGGGATGGACGCATGGGCCGCCACCGGCCGACCGGTGGCCACCACGCCGCTGGTCGCCGCGGACGAGGCAGAGAACCGACGCATCGTGGACATCCGCCAGCGCTCCGAGCACGCCGCCGGCCACGTCGCCGGCAGCCTGCACATCGAGCTCGGCGACCTCCCCCAGCACGCCTCGGGTGTCCACGACGGTCCGCTGCTGGTGCACTGCGCCCACGGGGAGCGCGCGATGTCGGCCGCGAGCCTGCTCGAACGCGCCGGCCGTGCCGAGGTGACCGTGCTGGACGGCGGTCCCGACGACCTCGCCGCGGCCGGCCACCGCCTCGAGGCGGAGGGGTGACCCGCTCCGATCCACGGGTGCGGCTGGGCCTGCGCAACAACCTGCCCCAGTTCGCGCTGCTCGTCGGGGTCAACGCCCTGGTCGGCGGGATGGTCGGCCAGGAACGCACCGTGCTGCCTCTGCTCGCCGAGGCCGAGTTCGGGCTCAGCGAGTACACGGCCATCCTGACCTTCATCATGGTGTTCGGGGTGACCAAGGCGGTCGTCAACCTGTTCGCGGGCACGCTCGCCGATCGGTACGGCCGCAAGCCCGTGCTGCTGGCCGGATGGCTCATCGGCATCCCGGTTCCGCTGCTGCTGATCTGGGCGCCGACGTGGGGCTGGGTGGTGTTCGCCAACGTGCTGCTCGGCGTCAACCAGGGCCTGGCCTGGTCGGTCACCATCATCATGAAGATCGACCTCGTCGGCCCCACACGGCGTGGCACCGCCATGGGGTTCAACGAGGCGGCCGGCTACGCCGCGGTCGCGGCTACGGCGTGGGCGACCGGGCTGATCGCCGAGACCGCCGGACTGCGCCCCGCCCCGTTCTTCCTCGGCCTCGCGTTCGCTGGCCTCGGCCTCGGGCTCTCGGCGGTGTTCGTGCGCGAGACCGCCGGCCACGTCGCCCACGAGGCAGCCACCCACCACGTCGGGACCGACGGCCACGCCGGGGACCTGACCCGGCGCGAGGTGTTCGCGCTGGCGACCTGGCGTGACCGGTCCCTGTCGTCTGCGAGCCAGGCCGGGCTGGTCAACAACCTCAACGAAGGCATGGCGTGGGGGCTGTTCCCGGCCTTCTTCGCCCTCGGCGGGATCGGCCTGGGCACCGTCGGGCTCCTCGTGGGGATCGCCCCCGCCGTGTGGGGGGTCGGCCAGCTGTTCACCGGTGCGCTGTCCGACCGCATCGGGCGCAAGTGGCTCATCGCCGGCGGTCAGCTCACCGAGGCCGCCGGACTCGTGCTCATCGCCTTCGGCGACACGACGGCCGTGTGGGCGGTCGGGAGCGCGGTGTTCGGCGCCGGCACGGCGATGGCCTACCCGACCCTGCTCGCGGCCGTCGGCGACGTCGCCCATCCCACCTGGCGCGGCACCGCGGTCGGCGTGTACCGCTGGTGGCGCGACCTCGGCTTCGCCGTCGGCGCGGTGCTCGCCGGCGTGCTCGCCGACCTCTATACGGTGGGCACCGCCATCGTGGTCGTGGCCGCCATCACCGCTGCGTCCGGCGTCGACGTCGCGCTGCGTATGCGTGAAACCCGTCCCTGAGGGTCGACGGTCCAGCGAGGACCGGCCGCCGGAGCGGTGGCGGAGCCGCACGGCCGTCCTAGGACGTTCGCCCGGCCGGCCGGGTTCAGCAGTCTCCCGTCGGCGGCACCAGCGTGGTCGCGTCAAGGCGCTCGAGCAGGGTCTCGATCGGAACCGCCAGCCCGTGATCAGTGGTCGTCTTGAGCGCGAACACCACCCCG
>CAZSQF010000072.1:0-5886 GCA_964608935.1 uncultured Actinomycetota bacterium
TCGTCTACCAGCACTTCGGCGGCAAGGAGGGCCTGTACGCGGTCGTCGTCGACCGCGAGGTCACCAACCTGACCACCGCGATCGCCCGGGCGTTCGAGGCCGACCATCCGCGCCTGGTCGCCGAGGCCGGCGCCGAGGCCTTCCTCGCCTACATCGAGCAGCACGAGGACGGATTCCGTGTCCTCGTCCGCGACGCGCCAGTCGGCATCACGAGCGGGACGTTCGCGTCGGTCCTGGCCGAGATCGCCAACCGCGCCGAGCAGCTGCTGCTGTCGGAGTTCTCGGAGCGCGGGTTCGACGAGACCACCGCACCGATGTACGCCCGCATGCTCGTGGGTGCCGTGGCGCTGGTCGGGGAGTGGTGGATCGAGCACAAGCAGCCCGATCGCGAGGTCGTGGCCGCGCACGTCGTCAACCTGATGTGGAACGGGTTGGGCCAGCTCGACCCCGCCCCTGTGCTACGGGGTGGGTGGGCGGACGTGGAGGATCTCCCCGACGTGCTGGCCGAGCCCGACGAGGCGCACGTGCCGGCCGTCGAGCGCGACTCCGAGGTCGACGGCGTGGACCAGGCATGAGCCGCCCGGACGCGCCACGTCTCGCCCGGCGGCTCCACCGCTTCGGAACCACCATCTTCTCGGAGATGACCGCGCTCGCCGTCGCGCACGACGCGGTCAACCTGGGCCAGGGCTTCCCCGACGAAGACCCCCCGACGGCGGTGGTCGATGCCGCCGTCGACGCGCTGCACGACGGCCACCACCAGTACGCGCCCGGGCCAGGCGTGGCGCCGCTGCGCCAGGCCGTCGCCGAGCATCAGCAGCGCTTCCATGGCCTCGACTACGACCCGGATCACGAGGTCACGGTGACCTTCGGTGCCACCGAGGCCGTGGCCGCGAGCGTGCTCGCCCTCACCGAGCCCGACGACGAGGTCCTGGTCCTCGAGCCGACCTACGACGCCTACACCGCGGCGATCGCGATGGCGGGTGGCGTCGAGGTCCGGGTCCCGCTGTCCCCCCCGACGTTCGGGTTCGACCCGGCTGCGTTCGCCGCGGCCGTCGGACCGCGCACCCGACTGGTCGTGCTGAACTCGCCGCACAACCCGACCGGCAGCGTGCTCTCCGCCGACGACCTCGACGCGATCGCCGGGATCTGCATCGAGCACGACCTCGTCGTCGTGACCGACGAGGTCTACGAACACCTCGTCTACGACGGCGAGCACACACCCATGGCGTCCCGCCCCGGCATGCGCGAGCGCACGGTGACGATCTCGTCCGCCGGCAAGACGTTCTCGTGCACCGGCTGGAAGATCGGGTGGGCCTGCGCACCGCCGGGTCTCACCACCGCGGTTCGGACCACCAAGCAGTTCCTGTCCTTCGCCGGCGGCACACCGCTGCAGCATGCGATCGCCCATGCCCTGCGGCTCGGCGACCAGGTCTACCAACAGGTCGGAGCCGTCCACCGCCGCCGTCGTGACCTGCTGTGCGACGGGCTCGAATCGATCGGTGCCGAGCTGACCCGCCCCGCCGGGACCTACTTCGTCGTGGCCGATCTCGCACCCGTGGGCTTCGACGACGCCGAGGCGTTCTGCCGGTGGGCGCCCGAGGCGCTCGGAGTCGTCGCGGTCCCCGTGTCGGCGTTCGTGCGCGACCCTGGGCCGGTTCGCTCGCTCGTCCGCTTCGCATTCTGCAAGCCCGATGCCGTGCTCGAGGAGGGGATCCGGCGGCTCCGCGGCCTCCGCGACCCCGCGACCGCTGCCGCCGGGGACGAAAGGAGCACATCGTGAAGGTCGCTGCGATCCAGCACGACATCGCCTGGGAGGACCGTGGCACCACGCTGGCCCGGCTCAGGCCGCAGGTCGCCGCCGCAGCGGCTTCCGGCGCGCAACTGGTGAGCGTGACCGAGATGTTCGCCACCGGGTTCTCGATGGCGACCCACCTCACCGCAGAGGCCCCCGACGGCCCGACCGTGACGTGGATGCTCGAGCAGGCGGCCACGCACGACATCTGGCTGGCCGGGTCCTATCCGGAGCGTGCCCCCGGGCGCGACCTGCCGTCCAACACGCTCGTCGTCGCCGGCGCGGACGGGACGCTGCACCGCTACGCCAAGATCCACCCGTTCTCGTACGCCGGCGAGCACGAGCGCTTCGATGCCGGTGACCGCCACGTCACGGTCGAGCTCGACGGCGTGCGATGGACACTGTTCGTGTGCTACGACCTGCGCTTCGCCGACGAGTTCTGGGCCACGGCCCGCGACACGGACGCCTACCTCGTGGTCGCCAACTGGCCGGAGCCGCGGCGCCACCACTGGCGCATCCTCCTCGACGCCCGTGCGGTCGAGAACCAGGCCTACGTGGTCGGTGTCAACCGGGTGGGGCAGGGGGGCGCGCTGACCTACGTCGGCGACAGCCGCATCGTCGACCCGACCGGTGAGGTGCTGAGCGCTGCCGCCGGCGGCGAGACGATCCTGCTCGCCGACATCGACCCCGAAGTGGTGACCGCCACCCGGAAGCAGCTGCCGTTCCTCCCGGACCGACGCACCGGCTGAGGCTGCGCCGGGCGACGGTCAGCCGGCGGCCTTCTCGAGCTTCGACTCGGGAAAGGTCGGCGGGCTCAGCAGTGGGTCGCCACCACGCCCCCGGAGGTGGTGGTCGAGGAAGCGCAACGTCCACGTGTGCGTGATCTCGTGGGTCCGCTCACCCGGCGTGGTGCCCGACAGCCCCAGGAACGACGCACCGGGCGACAGCATCGGGACGAGCGTGAAGTCGCGATGCAGGCTGCCGTGGATCTCGACCCTGCCCTCGGCGGCCGTCGTCGCCGCGTGGAGGCGCCGGAGCCGCTTGTCGTTGGGCGTTTCGGACCACTCCTCGCTGCGGATCGACAGCAGCGGCACGTCCAGGCCGGCGCCGATGATGTCGTCGGGGACCGGTTCCACCCAGGGGTCGAATCCGACCACCGCGTCGCAGCGGTCGGACAGGGCGCAGGTGTAGACGGCCGCGCCGCCCCCCGTCGAGTGGCCGACCAGGGCGACGCGATCGAGGTCGATCCCACCCTGGAGCGGTGCGATGCCTCCGCTGGCGAGCTGGTCGAGGAGCAGGTCGATGTCGGCGGCGAAGGTCGCCACCAGCTGCTCGCTGGCGAGCCGATAGGCATCGGAGGAGACGTCGCCGGGCAACGCCCGCGGGTCCAGTCCCTCGACCCGCCCGTCGGGGAACACCGTGGCGAGCGACGCGAAGGTGTGGTCGAGGGCCACGGTCACGTAGCCGTGGCTGGCCAGCTCCTCCATCAGGCTCGCCTGGATCGTGCGTAGCCCGCTCCAGCCGTGGGAGTACACCACCAGCGGGTGCCCACCCTGCCCGGGGGGCTCGGGCGGTGCGGCCGGGGTCGCGTGCGTCTCGAGCAGTGCGAGGTGGCCGGCGACGAATCCGGGGAGCCCGAGCTCGTCGGTCACGACGAGACCGAAGGCGCCGAGGTCGGCGACGAAGGGAGCCGGGTCGGATGCCGCGTCGGCGTCCGCCGGATACCACACCTGCGCCACGATCTCCCGCGGCGCGCCCGGGTTCGATCCGTAGCGCTCGGGTCGGTCGTGGTCGGTGAGCGCGACGGTGACCGTCCCGACCGCCGCGGTGCCGGCCGGTGTCGGCAGCGTCAGGACGGGCAGCAGCCACGCGATCGCACCGCCGAACAGCGCCACGACGCCCATCACCGACCCGAGCAGCCGCTGCGCGGGCAACGGGCGCGCCCGCACGATCACCGTGACAGCCACGACGACCAGCACGACGCCGGCAGCCTGCACCGGGACCAGCTGCCACCGCAGCCCTTCGAGCCCGGCCTGGGCCATCAGCGCGGCGAAGCCGGCGACCACGACCACCGCGGCCGCCGTCCGTCGGTGCCGCCACGGGCCGAGCGCCCACACCGCGGCGAGCACGGTGACGACGAGCAGCACGGCCTCCAGCGGACGCACGAGACCCTTTGGGGTGACGAACCGGGATCCGCGGCAGCGTAGTCACTTCCGGTGGTGCTGGCCCCACCCGTGGCGAGGTGGTGGGACCCGGAACTGCGCCGGTCCCGTAGCCTCGACGCCCCGGCTCGCGTGCCCGCCCGGAGCCTTACGTGCACATCGCCCTCGTCACCGGTGGCGCGCTCCCTGAGCTCGCCACGGCCGCCGACGCACCGCTCGTCGATGCCCTGACCCAACGCGGCGTCGAGGTGTCGCGACCGCGCTGGGACGACATCGACGTCGTCTGGTCCGGCTTCGACGCCGCGGTGGTGCGCACCACCTGGGACTACGCCCCGCGCCGCAACGACTTCGTCGCGTGGGCGGTCGCCGCGAGCGCCGCCACCCGGCTGTGGAACCCCGCGGACGTGCTGCGCTGGAACACCCACAAGTCCTACCTCCTCGAGCTGGAGGAGCGTGGCGCGCCGGTGGTCCCGACCGCGTGGCTGGGCCGGGGCGACCGCATCGCGCTCGCCGACGTGCTCGACCACCGCGGATGGAAGACCGCAATCGTCAAACCCGCGGTCGGCGCCTCCTCCCACGGGCTGTTCCGCGTCGACGCGGCCGCGATCGGGTCGGCGCAGGCGCAGCTGGACCGGCTGCTGGCGGAGGGCGACGCGCTGGTTCAGCCCTACCTCGACGCCATCGAGCACGCGGGCGAGCTGTCGGTCGTGATCGTCGACGGCGAGGTGAGCCACGCGGTCCGCAAGCGGCCGGCGTCGGGCGACTTCCGGGTCCAGCCGAGCCTCGGTGGCACGGCCGAGCGGGCCGAGCCGGATCGACCCACGCAGGCGCTGGCCCGCTGGGTGGTGGAGGCCACCGGGGTGGAGCTGCTGCTGGCCCGCATCGACCTCATCCCGGACGCCACCGGCGCGCTCCAGCTGGTCGAGCTCGAGGCCACCGAACCGAACCTCTACCTCAGCGCCGTGCCCGACGCGGCGGGACGGGTGGCGGATGCGATCGTGCGCAGAGCACGAGGCTGAGCCATCCGTCATGCTCGCTGTGGCGAACGCCGACAGGAGCCCCGGGAGGCAGGCATGGCACGGATTGCGATCACCGGATCGACCGGATTGATCGGCGAGTCGCTGGTGGCCTCGCTCGAAGCGGACGGCCACACCGCACAACGGATCACGCGCTCGGCTGACAAGGCCGGACCCGGCGACGTCGTGTGGAACCTGCAGGACCGCACGATCGAGGCCGACAAGCTCGAGGGTGTCGACGCGGTCGTGCACCTCGGGGCCGAACCGCCGTCGACGTCCCGGCTCACCGAGGAGCGCAAGCGTCGGTTCGTCGACAGCCGCCGGATCGGGACCGGGCTGATCGCCGAGACCATCGCGGCCCTCGACGACCCGCCGGCGGTGCTCGTGTCCCAGTCGGCCAGCGGGTACTACGGCGACCGCGGCGACGAGGTGCTGACCGAGTCGTCGTCGCCGGGCGATGACTTCATGGCCCACACGTGTGCCGTCTGGGAGTCCTCGGCCGAACCGGCGCGCGAGGCCGGGATCCGTGTCGTCCACCCGCGGACCGGGGTGGTCATGGCCAAGAAGGGTCCGTTGATCGAGAAGGTCGAGCTGCCCTTCAAGCTCGGGGTCGGGGGCAAGGTCGGCTCCGGGCGCCAGTACGTCCCATGGATCTCGCTCGCCGACGTGGTCCGCGGGTTGCGCTTCCTCGTCGACCACGACGAGCTCGAGGGGCCGGTCAACCTCGTCGCGCCCGAGCCGGTGACCAACCTCGAGTTCACGCGCGCTCTCGGCGAGGTCATGCGCCGCCCTACGGTGATGGTGATCCCGCCCTTCGTCATCCGGCTGCTGTACGGGGGGATGGGGCATCTGTTGGCCACGGCCAGCCAGCGGGCGGTGCCCGAGCGACTGGTCGCGGCCGGGTTCGAATTCGCCC
>CAZSQF010000072.1:5986-11179 GCA_964608935.1 uncultured Actinomycetota bacterium
GCGTCGACGGGATCGCCCTGGCGTCCTTCCGTGACGTGGTCGAGGCGAGCGACTTCGCGGACGCCGAGGTCGCCGCGGCCGGCGCGCTCCTCAAGCTCCACCTCGCGACGCTGCTCGGCTGGACGCTGACGATGTGGTTCGGGGCCCAGCTGCTCATCGGCATCGCGGCCCTCGTCGACCGTCCGCGACGTCGCATCGGGTGGTTGGCCGTGGTAGGGGCCGTGCTCGCGCTCGCGGCGGTCCTGGTGGCGGCCGTCGAGGGTCAATGGACCACCCTGTCGGAGCCGCTGCTGCTGCGGCCCTCGACCGTCGCGTTCACGATCTGGATGCTCGTCGCCTCGGTGCAGCTGCGGCGAGCGGGGACCGCGGACGTCGCTGGGCGGCAACCCCAGCCCTGATGGCGCCGGCTGGTGCTCCGCCCAGCACGCGGGCGGTGGTGTGCGACCAGCCGCCCGCGACACGGGTCAGCTCGCGCCCCTGCCCACTTGCTGCCTCACGTCCCGGATACCCAGGCCGATGAGGACGAACAGCACCCCCATGCCGATGGCCATCGCGGCGACACCGAACGCGAGGATGGAGGTGAACAGCGACGCCTGGAGGAACGACGAGTTCATGGCGACGTCGCGTCGCGGGTCGTCACGCTCCATCTCGGCGTAGCGCAGCCCGTCGGTGGCGGTGAGCGTGTGCTGCTCGATGATGTCCGCCTGGCAGTACGCCGTGAACGGGCCCGACACCGTGCGGCCCGGCAGGCACGCGTCGTCGGGTGTCACGATCCGCTGGTCGGCCAACGTCGTGCTGACCACGGCCCAGGTCGCGATCCCGCCGAGCACGAGCAGCACTCCGAGCACGATCGATCCGGCAGAGGCAAGTTTGCGCATGTCCATGGGTGATGCCCTCTCGCAGTAGGTCGAATGCGACCATATGAGAGCTGCGCCGCACCATCGGAGGGTCGTTTGTCCCTAATCCGCGGGTAGATCGTCGTCGGCGCCGCAATCAGCGCAGCCCGCCGAGATGGCGGACCAAGCTGCGCGTGCGCGCCTGCTGTCGCTCGTAGGTGGCCGCGAGCCAGACGAGGAGGGCACCCACCACCGCGAAGGTGACCCAGCGTGGCGCCACGTCGACCGCGATCGTGAGCTGGGTGAGCGCGACCCACGCTGCGGCGGCGGCGCCGGCGATGGTCGGTGCCCGCCAGCGGCCCCGGACACCCGCGAGCGCGAGGACCCCGGCGGCCGCTGCCAGCCCCAGCGCGCGCCACAGCGCGCGGGGTTCGGCCGACAGGACGACCAGGCTGGGGACCAGCCCGACCGTCAGCGCGGGTGACAGCGCAGCAACCGTGCCCACCCGCCGGTCCTCGACGAGCCACCACACCCCGGCCGCGCCCAACGCCACGGCGGGCACGACCGTGTAGGCCTCGATGACGTCGATGCCGGCGTCGGCGACCAGCACCGCGGACCCGACCGAGCCGACCGTCGCGGCCACCCATCTTGCCCACCGGCGGCCGGCCACCGCCAACGCCAGCCAGCCGGTGGCGGTGACCAACAGGAGCAGACCGACGGCGCGCATGGACGAGGCCGCGACGGGTGTGACCACGGTGGCGAGGGCGGCCACGACGGGTCCTGCCACCGGCGGGTCGTCGCGTCCCACGCGCACGGCCGCCACCGCGCCGGCGAAGAGCACGGCCAGGCCGGCGCCGAGCGCGACGTCGCCGGGGATGCCGGCCGCGTTCGCTGCGGCCGCGACGGCAACACCCCCGCCGGCGCACGCCACGCCGACGGCAACGCGTCCCCGGACCGCGTCGGCCTGCGATGCCAACCACACCGCCAGGGCCGTGGCGGCCGCCGCGGCGACGGCAAGGCTCCAGCGGGCGCTCGCGGCCCACCCGATCGCCGTCACCGCGACCGCCAGGATCGCGAGCGTGTCCCACTCGAGCCGCGCCCGAGCCACCGCGACGGCACCGGACACGGCCAGGAGCAACGGCCACGCGACCGCGGTCGGCACCGCCCCGGAAGCGACGAGCAGGATCGGGAGGACGACCCATTCGACGGCCGTCCGGAGCCGCGGCACCGCCAGGAGGGCGACGCCACCGAGCGCGACCGTGGCTGAACCCCACGGGTCGACGGGGTCCCAGGCGAGGTCACCGACCGTCGCCGCCAACCGGATGCCGGCGCTCCCGACCGCCCACACGCCGACGCCGGCGGTCACCGCGCCTGCCGGGATGCACCCGAGGAGGACCGGCCAGCGGCGGGGTCCGGACAGGTCGGTCGCAAGCCACGCGGCGGCGGCAAGCACGGCCGCGGCAATGGCAGTCAGCTGGAGATCCTCGGCCCCCAGGCGCATGCCGGCCGCCACGACCCCGGCCGTGGCCAGCAGCGGCGTCGGGGCCAGCGCCAACGGCGACCAGCGGTCGGCGCCGATGAGCAGCAGGGTCGGGAGTGCCACGACGCCCAGGCCCGCCGCGAGCCCCGCCTCGCCGTCGGCGAGGCCCGCCGCTCCAATGAGCCCCGCAACCGTCAACCAGACCGTCGCGCCGACGCCGGCGGTCCACCGTGCGGGCGAGTCCGACCACCACGGGACCGTGGCGCCGGCCCCCACCGCGCAGGCGGTCGCGACGAGCGACACCAACGCATTGGGAGCCGCGAAGGCCTCGGCGACGGCGAGCGTGCCGGTGACGGCCGCGACCACCGTGGCCAGCGCAGCGGCAGTGGACACCCAGTGCAGGCCGGCGCGCGACAGTGCCCATCCGGCCCCCGCCGCCACGACTGCCGCCGCGGGAACAGCGAACTCGGCCAGGCCCACGAGCCCGGCACGGTCCAGGCCGATGACGATCACCGAGGCGAACGACATCGCCAGGACGCCGAGCGCCCCCGCCGCGGTCGGCAGCTCACGCCGTTCGAGCACGAGCGCCGCCACGGCGGCCATGATGGTGGCAGCCAGCAGGATGGCGGCCTGGCCCAGCGCCGGCAGGTTCGTCCACGCCACCGCGGTGAAGACCGTGGCGGCCGCGGTCAACAGGGCGACACCGGCCAGCGCCAGCAACGTCGGCACACCCATCTGCCGGCGTGGCTGTCGGTCGGCCGGTGGGGCGCCCCGCTGCCACACCGGCGGCGGGGTGACCGGCGCGGCACGGGTGGCCGCCACCTGCTCCACGAGCTCGTCGCGCTGTCGGCTGAGTTCGCGCCAACGCCGGTCGAGGTCACGGATCCCGGCCACGGCCGGGTGGGTCAGGTCGATGCCGCAGCCGGTGCACGGTCCGGCACCCGGTTCGTGGAAGGGTGTGCCACACAGCGGACACGGGACCTGTGGCACCGCGGATGTCGGGGGAGGGGGCGGTGTGCTCACGGTGACCCTCCCCAACCGGGCCCGTCGGAGCCGGGAGCGAGGACCGCAAACTACCGCGCGAGGCGAAGCCGGCCCGGTAGCTCGGACGGGAAGGGTCGTGGACTAGACGCGATGCCGACGCCGGCGCGGGGCCGTGGTGGCATGGCTCCACGCCGCGGCGAGCGTCCGTGCGACGACCACGGGCGGCTCGTTCCGCCGGATCGCGAAGTGGCGGGGCAGCTCACCGTCCGCGACGAGGAGCGCCACGGCGTCCCGGGCGGAGGCGCACAGCTGGTCCCATCCGGCCGTGTCGTGGAGGTCGAGCTCGGCGGCGGTGTGCAGCAACGGTTGCAGTCGCTCGATGGCCGGCGACACGCCGGCGTCCGCGAGTGCGATCGGGGTCCTGCGCACGGGCGGCTGGGGATGCTGCGGCTGGAGGAAGAGCATGGTGTGCCTCGCTGTCGGGAGTGACCGTGAGCCCCACGATGCCTGCGGCGGGCACACCGCGCGAGGGGCAGGAGCGACACACTGCGCAACGATCCTGCCAGTGTCGCGTGCCCCGGTCGGACCGGCTCAGCGAGGCGCCGCGCGGACCGTCACGGCCGTGCCGGCGAGCTCGTCGTGCTTGCCGCGGTGATGGGCGTTGGCGGCGATCGTGACCGCGATCACGACGACCGCGACCAGCTGCGCCACGCCACCGATCAGGGGTATGAGCCCGAACAGGATCCACGCGTTGCGTGTCACGGCAGCGCGGAGGCTGGGACGCTCGCCATCCGCGGTGACCACCTGGAGCTGCATGAGCCGCTTTCCGACGGTCGTGCCCGTCCCGGACTCCAGCAGCGCGAAATAGCCTAACCACGCCGCCGCGGTGACGGCACTGCGCGCCCAGACGTCGAGACCGCCCAGGCCGATCGTGGGGGCGGGGAGGCCGAGGATCGCCAGGAGCAGGCTGGCGGGGAGGTAGACCAGCAGTGCGTCCAGCAGCCGGGCCAGCAGGCGACGTCCGAGGCCGGCGCCGGCCGCCACGGTCGCGGAGCCGGGTGCGTTGTCCGATGACGGGCCTGGTTGCTGCGTCATGTTCGGGCCTTTGACCGGTCCGAGGGCACATGCACCACGGTAGGGACCCCCGAGCGGGCTCGATCCCGACCGGACAGACAGGGCGTCCGCTTGTGGTTACCGGCTCCAGTTGGCCCCGGACCACGCCGCCCCGTACGAGCGACGCGCTGCCGTTCACCGACGTCGCCAACCGACGGGACCGGCTGGCGTGGGCCGCCGACGACGCCGCTCAGATCTTCGGCAGCCGGAAGCCCGAGCGCGCGACGACGTAGTCCCGGGACTCGGCCACCGTTCGGCGCACGGCCGGCCAGTCGACGTGGAGCAGCTCCCCGTTGCGCTTCAGCACCCGTCCGGCGACGAGCACGGTGTCGACGTTGCCGGTGTGCATGCCCGTGACCACCGACGACGCGGGGTCGTTCAGGGGTGTGACGTTGAGGCGGTCCGTCCGCAGCATGACGATGTCGGCCTGCTTGCCCGGCGTCAGGGTCCCGACCTTGTCCTCGAGGCCGTTGGCCCGGGCGCCCTCGATCGTCGCCCACTCGAGCACCTCGCGGGCCGAGACGGGCGTCTTGCCGTCGGCGTGGGCCAGTGCGCGCTGCAGGGCCAGCACGGAGTGCATCTGGTTGAACATGTCGCTCGGCACGTTGGTCTCGACGTCGACACTGAGGCTCGGCCGCAGGCCCCGGTCGAGGAACTTCTGGATCGGGGGCATGCCGTGCCCCATCATCATCTCGACCGGAGAGGCGATCGAGACCGTCCCCCCCGTGTCGACGATCATCTGGATCTCGGTGTCGTTGAGCGTGGTGCAGTGGATGTAGG
>CAZSQF010000073.1:0-11057 GCA_964608935.1 uncultured Actinomycetota bacterium
GGGACCTCCCGGCGCCGACCGTGCACGCCCGCAACCTGTTCCACGTCTCGGCCGCGATGTGGGACGCGTGGGCGGCCTTCGATCCGGTGGCCACCGGGGTGTTCGTCGACGAGGAGCACGCGGCTCCCGATGTCGACGCAGCACGACGCGAGGCCATGAGCTACGCCGCCTACCGCATCCTGGAGCACCGCTACCTCGACTCCGTCGGGGCGTCCGACACCATCCCGCGGCTCGACCGGCTCATGGCGGATCTGTGCTACCCGGTGGACGTCGTCGGGGTCGCCGGCGACACCCCGGGCGCCCTCGGCAACCGGATCGCCGAAGCGGTCATCCGGGCCGGGTACGCGGACGGGGCGAACGAGGCGGGTGGCTATGCCGCCCCCGACTACGAACCGGTGAACCCGCCCCTGGTCGTCGCCGGGGACGAGGTGCCCGCGCTGTCCGACCCCAACCGCTGGCAGCCCCTCCAGCTCGAGTTCATGATCTCGCAGAACGGGATCCCGCTCGAGCACGGCGTGCAGGAGTTCGTGGGCCCGCACTGGGGCAGCGTGGACGGCTTCGCCCTTCCCGAGGCCGACGACGATCTCCCGATGGATCCCGGACCGCCGCCACTCCTCGGTGACGCCGACACCGACGACGAGTTCAAGGCCGCGGTCGTCGAGGTGATCCGCTTCAGCAGCCTGCTCGACCCGGTCCGGGACGAGCAGATCGACGCCTCGCCCGGCGCGATGGGTGCCAATCCGCTCGGCACGTACGACGGCGATGGTCACGCGAGCAACCCCGCGACGGGTGAGCCCTACGAACCGCACCTCGTCGACCGGGGCGCCTTCGGTCGCGCCCTGGCCGTCTACTGGGCCGACGGGCCACGCTCCGAGACGCCGCCCGGGCACTGGAACAAGCTCGCCAACGACGTCTCGGACGCCCTCGCCCCGGAGCTGCGCATCGGCGGCGAGGGCCCCCCCGTCGATCGCCTCGAATGGGACGTCAAGCTCTACCTCGCGCTCAACGGCGCCAACCACGACGCCGCCGTCGCGGCCTGGGGCACCAAGGGCCACTACGACTACGTCCGGCCGATCTCGATGATCCGCCATCTCGGTGGGCTCGGGCAGTCGAGTGACCCCGCGCGGGCGTCCTACCACCCCGACGGGCTCCCGCTCGTCCCCGGACTCATCGAGGTCGTGGACGAGGCCTCCACCGCGCCCGGACACCGGCACGAGGCGCTGCGGGCCCACGAGGGCGAGATCGCCGTCCGCTCCTGGGTCGCCCCCGACGACCCCGAGCACGAACGGGGACGAGCCGAGTGGGTCCGCGCCGTCGAATGGACCCCCTACCAGCTGCCCACCTTCGTGACGCCGTCGTTCGCCGGCTACGTCTCGGGTCACAGCACCTTCAGCCGGGCCTCCGCCGAGGTGCTGACGGCACTCACCGGAAGTGAGTACGCGCCCGGTGGACTCTGGTCGTCACCAGTGCCGGCGGAGCTGTTCGAGGTCGAGCCTGCCCCCGACCCCCCGGTCGCGCTGCCATGGGCGACCTACTACGACGCGGCGGATCAGGCGGGCATCTCGCGTCTGCATGGCGGCATCCACGTCCGGGCCGACGACCTCGCCGGTCGGCGGCTCGGCGCCGCCTGCGGCCGCGGCGCCTGGGAGCTGGCGACACGCCACTTCGAGGGACGGATCCGTGCCGATGGCTGATGCGGCCCCCCGCAGACTCGACGGCCCGTGGCTCGTGCTCGTCGTGGCGGCCGTGACGGCCGTCGTGCTGGGCGGGACAGGGCTGGCGCTCGCGGCGGCTTTTCGGGACGACCCGGCGGTGGCCCAGTCACCGCCGCGCTTCGTGGAGGAGACGATCTCCGCCGGTGTGCAGCACGTCTACGACGGCGATTTCCCCTACTTCGTCGGCGGCGGCGTGGCCGCGTTCGACTGTGACGACGACGGCCGCCCCGACCTGTACGTCGCCGGTGGTGACCGGCCGGCCACGCTGTTTCGCAACCGCAGTGCCGTGGGTGGGGGTCTCGCGTTCGAGGTGGAGACCGCGCCCGCGACCGACCTCACGGAGGTGACCGGGGCCTACCCGCTCGACGTCGACGGCGACGGGATCACCGACCTCGTGGTGCTGCGGTTCGGCGAGAACGTGCTGCTGCGTGGCCTCGGCGGCTGCCGGTTCGAGCGGGCCAACGAGCTCTGGGGCCTCGACGGCGGCGACGCCTGGACGGTCGCCTTTAGCGCGACGTGGGAGCCCGGCGCCGACCTGCCCACGCTCGCGTTCGGCAACTACCTCGACGTCGCTGACCTCGACCAGGACCGCGGCACCTGCGCCCCCGGGGCCCTGGTCCGGCCCGCCGGCGACGGCCGGTACGCCGACCCGATCCCGCTCGAGCCGGCGCACTGTGCGCTGTCGATGCTGTTCAGCGACTGGAGCCGTTCGGGCCGCGCTGACCTGCGTGTGTCCAACGACCGCCACTACGACCCGACCGCCGAGGAGCAACTGTTCCGCGTCGCGCCCGGCGAGCCCCCGCGCCCCTACGGCCGCGACGACGGGTGGGAGCAGCTCCAGATCTGGGGCATGGGCATCGCAAGCCACGACCTCACCGGCAACGGCCACCCCGACGTGTTCCTGACCAGCCAGGGTGATAACAAGCTCCAGACCCTGCGTGACGGTCCCGACCGTCCGACCTACGATGACATCGCGATCCGTCGCGGCGTCACCGCTCACCGCCCCTTCGCCGGCGGTGACCCGCGGCCGTCGACCGCTTGGCACGCCGAGTTCCAGGACGTCAACAACGACGGTTTCATGGACCTGTTCGTCGCCAAGGGCAACGTCGAGGCCCAGCCCGACCATGCCGAACGGGACCCCAACAACCTGCTGCTCGGCCAGGCCGACGGCACCTTCGTCGAGGCAGCCGAGGACGCCGGCATCGTGCACTTCGAGCGCACCCGTGGCGCCGCGCTGGTCGACCTCAACCTCGACGGCATGCTTGACCTCGTCGAGGTCAATCGCCGGGCACCGGTCCGGGTGTGGCGCAACGTCGGGTGGGGCCAGCACCCCGACGCACCCACCCCGATGGGCAGCTGGATCCAGCTCCGGCTCGAACAACCGGGCGCCAACCGCGACGCCATCGGGGCCTGGGTGGAGGTCCGCTTCGGCCGCGAGGTGGTGCGCCGCGAGCTGACGGTGGGTGGCGGCCACGCCGGCGGGCAGCTCGGCCGGCTCCACGTCGGCCTCGCCGACGCCGACGCGGCCGAGATCCGCGTCACCTGGCCCGACGGCGAGACCGGGCCGTGGCAGTCCGTCGAGGTCGACGCCTACACCGTCGTCGCGAGGGAGGCACCGGGATGACCACACCACGTCTCGTCGCGGTCGACGTGCCCGACTTCGGCATGCCCGACACGACGCCCGACCTGCCGCCCTCGATCCACCGGGATCGCCTCGAGCGACTCCGTGCCCGCGCCTTCGGCGAGCGTGGATACGACCACCTGGTCGTCTACGCCGACCGCGAGCACAGCGCCAGCCTCGCCTACCTGACCGGGTTCGACCCACGCTTCGAGGAGGCGGTGCTTGTGGTCCGTCGCGACGGCGACCCGTTGATCCTGGTCGGGAACGAGTGCGTCGGGCTGGCCGGCGCCGCCCCGCTGCCGATGCGGGTCGAGCTGCACCAGGACCTCAGCCTCCCCGCCCAGCCCCGCGACCGTTCCCGGCCGCTCGGCGAGGTGCTGCGCGGCGAGGGTGTCGGTGCCGGCAGCCGGGTCGGCGTGGTCGGGTGGAAGACCTACGCCGACCGCGCCACGATCGAGGTCCCCGCGTTCCTGGTCGACGCGCTGCGCGCGGGGACGGGCGCCTCCGGGCTGGTGGAGAACGCCACCGACCTGCTGATCGACGCCGCCGACGGCCTGCGGGTGATCAACGAGGTCGAGCAGCTCGCCGCCTTCGAGGCCGCGGCGTGCCACACGTCGCAGGGGGTGCGCAACCTCCTCGCCGGCCTGCGGCCCGGGGTGCGCGAACGCGACGCGGTCGCCCTGCTCGGCTGGGCCGGCATGCCGCTGTCCTGCCACCTCATGCTGACGAGCGGGGAGCGGGCCAGGTTCGGGCTGCTGAGCCCGGGTGACCGCCAGATCGAGCACGGCGACCGCTTCACCGTGGCCTTCGGCATCTGGGGCGCGCTCACCTGCCGGGCCGGTTTCGTCGTCGAGGACGCCGACGAGCTGCCGCCGGCGATCCAGGACTACGTCGAGCGCCTCGTGGCCCCGTACTTCGCCGCAATCGTCGCCTGGCTCGAGGCGCTGCACGTCGGCCAGACCGGCGGGGAGCTGCACCGGATCGTCATGGGCCGGCTCGGAGACCCTTTCTTCGGGATCTTCCTCAACCCCGGTCACCAGATCCACCTCGACGAGTGGGTCAACTCGCCGATCACGCCCGGCTCGACCACGCCGCTCCGGTCCGGGATGGCGTTCCAGGTCGACGTGATCCCGGCCACGGGCACCGACTACTTCACCACCAACATCGAGGACGGCGTCGCGCTGGCCGACGAGACGTTGCGCGGCCGCTTCGCGGCGGCCTACCCGACCGCCTGGGAGCGGATCGAGCGCCGGCGTCGGTTCATGCGCGACACCCTCGGCATCGACCTCCACCCCGACGTCCTGCCGTTGTCCAACTTCCCCGCCTGCCTGCCGCCGTTCCTGCTGCGCCCCGACCGCGTCATGACGATCGCGTCGTGACGGTGGCACCGGGTCCCCTGCACCCCCGAACTGAACGCACCACCCACCCCGACAAGCGAGGTTCGATATGGACTCCCTGACAGGAAGAGTCGTGGCGATCACCGGCGCGACCGCGGGCATCGGCGCCGCCACGGCGCGGGCGCTGGTGGCCGAGGGCGCCCGGGTCGCTCTCGGCGCGCGGCGGGCCGAGCGGCTCGCCGCGCTGGAGAAGGAGCTCGGCGACGCGGCCGTCACCGTCGAGATGGATGTGCGCGACCCGGCCGGGTCGCAGCAGCTGGTGGCCGCCGCCCAGGAGCGCTTCGACCGGCTGGACGCGCTCGTCGCCAACGCCGGCATCGGCGCTTACGGTGGGATCATGGACCTGAGCGACGACCAGCTGCGCGACATGGTCGACACGAACGTCACCGGCACGGTCTGGCCCATCCGTGCCGCCGTGCCGCATTTCCTCGCCGCCGGCGGGGGCGACATCGTCATCGTCGCGTCGGTCGCGGGTCTGCGCGGGAACGGCGACGAGGCGGTCTACGCGGCGACCAAGTTCGCGCAGGTGGGCCTCGCCGGCGGCCTCGACCGCGAGCTGCGCGAGCACAACATCCGGGTCAGCACGATCTGTCCCGGCGGGGTCGCCACCGAGTTCGCCATGGGGGCAGGCCGCACGCCCGACATGCCCGGCTTGGCCGACATGCTGCGCGCGGAGGACGTCGCCGAGGGGGTCCTGACCGTGCTGCGGCAGCCGGCAGCGATGCGCACGCTCGTCTGGTCGATGCGCAGCATCCACGAGGCCGACTGACCTCCCACCGCCGCGGCCGGGGCGGACGTGTCAGGCCGGGGTGGCGGCAGGGGCGAGACCGGCGGGGTCGGACAGCAGCCCGTCGAAGGCGAGCTCGGCCGCACCCACGAGGGCGGCGTCGTCGTCGAGGGCGCTCGGGACGATCTCGACCAGCTGTTCGGCGGCTGCCAGTGCCTGCGCGGTCAGCCCGGCCCGCAGGGACTCCTCGAAGCGTGGCAGCAGCCGGGCGGCGTGGCCGCCGAGCACCAGCAGCCGGGGGTTGACCAGGTTGACCAGCCCTCCGACGCCGAGGCCGAGCCACCAGCCTGTCTCGGCGACGGCATCCAGGGCGACGCGGTCGCCCTCGTCGGCGCGGGTAAGGACCTGGTCGATCGCGCCGCGGCCGTGGGCATCGGGTGGCGCCGCTGCCCGACGCAGCAGGGCGGCTTCGCCGGCCTCGGTCTCCCAGCAGCCACGGGCACCGCAGCCGCACACACGACCGTTGGGGTTGATGAGCATGTGGCCGGCCTCGCCGGCGTAGCCGGCGGCCCCGAGCAGGGGCGTCCCGGCGGTGATGACGCCGGTCCCGATGCCGACCTCGGCGGACACGAACATGAGGTCGTCGACGCCGCGGCCGGCGCCACGCCGGTGCTCGCCCAACGCGCCGAGGTCGGCCTCGTTGGCCACCAGGACCGGTGTGCCGGTGGGCAGGCGGACGCCGAGCGCCTCGGTGACCAGGTCGGCGAGGGGCACGTCACGCCAACCGAGGTTCGGGGCCAGATGCACGAACCCGTCGGTGCGGCGGGTCAGCCCGGCGACGCCGACGCCGACTCCGACCAGCGATGATGCCGGCAGGGCGTCGACCAGCGGGCGAGCCGTGCGAGCGATCTGAGTCACGGTGCCGCGTGGGGAGGTCGGCCCCATCGGGGCGTCGACATGCCTCTCGTCGAGGATCTGGCCGCCGAGCCCGATGGTCGCCACCGCGAACGACTCGACCTTCAGCTCGATCGCCAGCACCGTCGCGCTGTCGGGACGGGGCCGCACGATCGGTGACGGCCGCCCTGGGCCGGGCCCCGCCACCGCACCGGCCTCCTCCGCCAGCCCCAGCCCGACGAGCTCGTCGACGAGATCGGCGATCGTGGAGCGGTTCAATCCGGTCAGCGTCGCCAGCTCCGAGCGCGAGGTCGCGCCGTCGAGATGGAGATGCCCCACGATGGTCGCGAGGTTGTGGCGGCGCAGCAGGGTTCCCCGCGCACCACGACCGCCGCTGGCCCGGGATGCCCTGGCCGTCCGTGACTTCGCTGTCATCGTCCGCTCCCCTCGAGGACGCCCGATCCTACGGGGCACAGGCACAATTGTATGTCCAAACAACGAAAGTTCGCTAGGCTGGACCCGTGCTGAGGCCGATGCGGAAGCGAGTGCGAGGGAGCAGCGGATGGACCCGGACTTCTTCACCGACGTGCCGGAGCGAGTGCCGTTCGGGGGGCCGGATGCGGAGCAGCCACTGGCGTTTCGTGTCTACGACCCGGAACGGGTGGTGCTCGGCCGCCGGATGGAGGACCACCTGCGCACGGCCGTGTGCTACTGGCACTCGTTCTCGTGGTCGGGGGCGGACGTTTTCGGGGCGGGGACCTTCGATCGGCCCTGGCTGGCGGTCGCCGATGGCGACCCGATGGGGGCGGCGCGGGCCAAGATGGCGGCGGCGTTCGAGTTCTTCGCCAAGCTCGGGGTGCCGTTTTTCTGCTTCCACGACGTGGACATCGCCCCCGAGGGGCCGTCGTTCGCGGAGTCGGCGCGCAACCTCGCCGAGCTGGTGGAGCTGGCCGCGAAGCACATGGAGGCCACCGGCGTGGGTCTGTTGTGGGGGACGGCGAATCTGTTCTCTCACCCGCGGTACGCAGCGGGCGCGGCGACCAGCCCCGACCCGGAGGTGTTCGCCTACGCCGCGGCGCAGGTCAGGCACGCGCTCGAGGCGACCCACCGGCTCGGCGGGGCCAACTACGTGCTGTGGGGCGGCCGTGAGGGCTACGAGACCCTTCTGAACACCCGCCTCGCGCGCGAGGGCGAGCAGCTCGCCCGGTTCCTGACGCTGGTCGCCGACCACAAGCGCAACATCGGTTTCGACGGGACCCTGCTGATCGAGCCCAAGCCGGCGGAGCCGACCAAGCACCAGTACGACTACGACGTGGCGGCCGTCCACGGCTTCCTCGAGCGCTTCGACCTGGCGGACGAGTACAAGGTCAACATCGAGGTCAACCACGCCACCCTGGCCGGCCACAGCTTCCACCACGAGGTGGCCTATGCGCTCGACCACGGGATCTTCGGGTCGGTGGACGCCAACCGCGGCGACCCACAGAACGGGTGGGACACCGACCAGTTCCCAAACTCGGTGGAGGAACTGTCGCTGGCGCTGTTCGAGATCCTGCGCGGTGGCGGGTTCGGCACCGGTGGGTTCAACTTCGACACCAAGCTGCGGCGCCAGTCGGTGGATCGCACGGACCTGTTCCATGGCCACGTCGGCGCCCTGGACACGCTCGCGCAGGCGCTGCTGGTCGCCGCCGCCATGGTGGAGGACGGCGCCCTCGAGCAGGCCCGCGACGCGCGCTACGCCGGTTGGGACGGCGAGCTCGGCCAGGCGATCCGATCGGGGACGGCGACGCTGGCGTCCCTCGCGGACGAGGTGGCGGCCGGCGACCTCAACCCCACGCCTGTCTCCGGCCGCCAGGAGCTGCTCGAGAACACGGTCAACCGGACGCTGTGGCGGACCCTGCGCGGCAGTTGAGCCGGGGCGCGGTCACGACTGGTCGTCCGCGGGGGCGTCGGCCCACCGCCACGTGGTGGTCAGCACTAGCGGGTCGCCGGGGTGGACCACCCTCGCCGCGCGGTTGACCTCGTCCGGCGGGCCCGACTGCGGTTCGACGCAGACGGCGTCCTCCGCCTCCGTGTAGACGACGGCGATCGGCGCGTCGCTGTCGAGAGTGAGGACGACGACCCCGGCCCAGGTGATCGTCACCGGCCACGTGATGGCGCCGAACGCGTCGTCCCACGGGCCGGGAGGGACCGCGACCCGCCGGTCGGAGGCGATGCCGTCGGGGTCGCGTTCGAGCATCCAGCCTGCGGGGACGTCGAGGTGGAGCCGGCTGCCGGCGACGTTACGACGAAACCACGGATGCCAGCCGACGGTGGCGGGCACGGGCTCGCCGTCGGCATGAACCTCGAGGCGGAGGTCGAGCCGGTCGTCGTGCAGGGTGAGTTCGTGACGCACCCGGGCCTGGCCGAACCAGGGGCCCGGAACCGCCACCTCCCACTCGCTGTCGGCGATGCGCTCCCACGGGATGCTGTGCACCGACCCATGGATCGCATGGCCGTCCAGCCACGGCTCGAGGGTCAGCAAGCGCCCGTTCCAGCGGGCCTGCCCGCGGCGGATACGGCCCGCCCAGGGCGCCATGACGACGCAGCCCGATCCGAATGGCGCGTAGCCGTCGGTGCGGAGGAGCTCGTGACCGCGGATCCGGAGCGAGGTGAGCCGGCAGCCGTTGCCGGGGTCGACCTCGACGCGGACGTTGCCGGCTTCGAACGACACGGTCATGGCGGCGCGGCTCCGGGTAGATCGTGCACGGGTCCCGTGGGGCGATTCCCGGTGGCCACCCACGCGTTCACGCGTGGAACACCGGGGCAAGGGCCGGGTAGAGGCTCCGGTAGTGGGGGTAGCGGGCGGCGTAGGCGTCCCGATCGGGGCCGGGCTCGGCGGCCGGGGTGATATGGACGGTCGCGGCCACCGCGTCCTGGGCCGTCGGGAACCAGCCGGCGCCGACCGCCGCGAGCAGGGCGGCCCCGAACGCCGCCCCCTCGGCGGTGTTGACGGTGACGATCTCGGCGTCGAGCACGTCGGCGAGGATCTGGCGCCACACCGGGCTGCGGACGCCACCTCCCGAGGCACGGATCTGGGTCGGGGGCGGCAATCCGGCGGCGGTCATGAGCTCGAGCCCGTCGCGGAGCCCGAACGCGACCCCCTCCATGACCGCGCGCACCAGCTGCCGCCGGTCGTGCTGCACAGTCAGTCCGACGAACGCGCCGCGGGCCAGTGGGTCCGGGTGGGGGGTGCGCTCGCCGGTGAGGTAGGGGAGGAACAGCAGCCCGTCGCTGCCGGCGTCGACGTCGGCGGCCTCGGCACTCAGGACGTCGAAGCCGACCTCCGGCGCGAGCGCGTCGCGGAACCACCGCAGGCTGCCGGCCGCCGAGAGCATCACTCCCATCAGGTGCCAGCGGTCGGGGACCGCGTGGCAGAACGCGTGGACGCGGCCGGCCGGTTCGATGACCGGCCGGTCGGTGGCGGCGAACACCACCCCCGACGTGCCCAGCGACAGCGCCACGACGCCGGGGTCGACCGCGCCGACGCCGACAGCATTCGCGGCCTGGTCACCGCCGCCGGCGACCACCGGGACGCCGGCGGCGAGGCCGGTCGCCTCGGCGGCGGCGGGGCTGACCTCACCGGTGACCCCGGTGCCCTCGAAGGTCGGCGGAAACCACGCTGGGTCGAACTCGAGCGCGGCCAGCAACTCGGACGACCAGTCGCGCTTCGCGACGTCGAACAGCAGCGTGCCGGCGCCGTCGGCCTTGTCGACCGCGAACCCACCGGTGAGCCGATACCGGACGTAGTCCTTCGGGAGCAGCACGTGGACGATGCGGGCGTAGACGTCGGGCTCGTGGTCGCGGACCCACATCAGCTTGGGGGCGGTGAACCCGGTGAGCGCGTCGTTGCCGGCGACCTCGATGAGCCGTGCCGCGCCGACCCGGGTCCGGATGGCGTCGCACGCGTCGGCCGTGCGCTGGTCGTTCCACAGGATCGCCGGCCGCAACACCTCCGCGGCGTCGTCGAGCAGCACGAGGCCGTGCATCTGGCCGGTGAGCCCGACCGCGGCCACCTGCCCGCCGTCGATGCCTGCGCCGGCCAGAGCGGCTCGCAGGGCCGTTACCGTGCCGTCCCACCACAACGACGGGTCCTGCTCGCTCCAAAGCGGCCGCGGTGTCTCGTAGCCGTACTCCTCGACGCCGGTCGCCACGACCTCGCCGGCGCGATCGACGACCACCGCCTTGGTGGCGGTGGTCGAGACGTCGAGGCCGATCGTGTAGGTCATGAGTCGCGGCAGCGTAGACGAGCCGTACCGATGCCCGGCTCGCGCCGGCAGAGCGCTCCACCGATGGTGAGGAAGCTATCGCTGTCGCGCCGGCGGGGGTCAGGCGCCGGACGTCGTCGCCGCGGGTGTGCATCGCGTCGGCATCGTCGTCCCAGGTCACGCCTCGCCGGCGCGCAGGCCGGTGCGTGCCGATATCAGGATGATGGGGTAGAAGCGTTGGTCGCGAGCGGCGTCGAGGGTCCGGGCCAGCTCGTCGTCGCTGAACCGGTCGACCGGTGGCGCCTCGGTGCCGACCCGCGGCCGTAGCGGGCGACGTTGCGGGTGAGCCGGTCCTGGCTGGACCGTGTGGCAGCGCCGACCGCAGCGTCTCGCGGAACCGGTTGACGGTGCTCGGCGCCAGCCCTTCCTTGAGCTTGGCGTTGGCGAACCGGTCGAGCT